>JAPYTU010000003.1:0-40292 GCA_029940715.1 Cytophagales bacterium | reverse complement strand
AATAATGGTCTTGCTGTTGGGAAAAAAATAGTGTATTCTCTAGTAGAAACATATAATAAGTACACTAAAAATAAGATAAAAGTTATTTTGGCTCAAGACTGTTTACCATATTTTTTTGATTCTAAAAATGAGATTCATAATAATATTGATGATTACGATGAAAAAAAATTAAAATATAAGATTTTAACAACCTTTAAAGGATCTGATTTTATTGGATTGGATTATGAACAACTGCTCCCATATGTTAAAGCTGAAAAACCTGCTTTTACTGTGGTTGATGCTGATTTTGTTTCAACAAATGAAGGTACTGGAATTGTTCATATTTCAAAAACTTTTGGTTCAGATGATTATACAATTTCGATAAAAAATAAATTACCCGGAATATTTGTAAAAAATAATAAGGGTGAGGATGTTCCTATAGTTGATAAATCAGGAAAGTTTGTAAAAGAAATTAAGGATTTTTCTGGTATGTATGTAAAAGAGTTTAATAAAAATTCTGATAAAGATGAGTTATCAACAGATGCTAAAATTTCAATAAAACTTAAAATAGAAAATAAAGCATTTGATGTAAAAAAACACAAACACTCATATCCTCATTGTTGGAGAACTGATAAACCAATTCTTTATTATCCTATGGATTCTTGGTTTATTAAAACAACTAAATTAAAAAAACAATTTATTAAGCAAAATAAAGAAATTAATTGGCAGCCAAAATCTACTGGTTCTGGAAGATTTGGTGATTGGTTAGAAAATTTGGTTGATTGGAATCTTAGTAGATCAAGATTTTGGGGAACTCCTTTGCCAATTTGGAGAACTAAAGATGGAAATGAAGAAATATGTATTGGGAGTTTTCAAGAATTAAAAAACGAAGTAAATAAATCTTATAACAAAGGATTCATGGATAGTTTATTGGATGATACTTTTGATATGCACAGACCATATGTTGATGATATTGTCTTAGTATCTAATTCTGGAAATCCAATGTATAGAGAGTTAGATATCATTGATGTTTGGTATGATTCGGGATCTGTTCCTTTTGCTCAATATCATTACCCTTTTGAAAATTCTAATTTTTTTAAAGAGATGTTTCCAGCAAAATTTATTGCTGAAGGTGTTGATCAAACTCGTGGTTGGTTTTTTACTCTTCACGTTATTTCTATTATGTTATTTGGTAAAAAAAGTTTTGAGAATGTTATTTCTAATGGATTAGTATTGGATAGAGATGGAAACAAAATGTCTAAAAGATTAGGAAATGCTGTAGATCCTTTTGAAATTATAAAAAATTATGGTCCAGATGCTACAAGGTGGTATATGATATCTAATTCTAATCCTTGGGATAATTTAAAATTTGATGAAAAAGGCATCAAAGAAGTATTAAGAAAATTTTTTGGTACTTTATCTAATACTTATAATTTTTTTGCTTTATATGCTAATATAGATCATTTCATAAATGATGAAAAAATTATTGATTACTCTAAAAGGTCATTTGATGATAGGTGGATAATAAGTAAACTTAATTCAACAATCAAATCTATTGATAATTATCTTGAGAATTTTGATCCTACTAAAGCAGCAAGGTGTCTTAATGCATTTTTAATAAATGACTTGAGTAATTGGTATGTACGGTTAAATAGAAAAAGATTTTGGAAAGGTGATTATTCAGATGATAAAAAAATGGCATATCAAACGTTATTTGAATGTTTAGAGAAAATTGCAATACTATCTTCACCGTTTATTCCATTTTATTCAGAGTATTTATTTAGAGATTTGAATGCATTCTCAAAAAATAGTGATTTAGAATCAGTTCATTTTTCAGATTTTCCTCAGGTTCATAATAATTTAATTAACAAAAATTTGGAAATTAAAATGAAATATGCTCAAAATATTTCTTCACTTGTTCATTCTATTAGAAAAAAGGAAAAAATCAAAGTAAGACAACCATTAGGGAAATTGCTTATTCCAATTAAATCAGATTCTGAAAAACAAAATATAATATCTGTTTCAAGGATTATTTTAAATGAAGTCAATATTAAAAAATTAGAATTTATTGATGATTCTTCCGAGATACTAGTTAAAAAGGCATCTCCAAATTATAAAATTATAGGAAAAATGTATGGTTCTTTAACTAATAAAGTAGTGCATTTAATTAAAGGATTTAATAATAAGAACATTATTGATTTAGAAAAAAGGGGTTTTATTAAAGTAAAAATAGATAATAAAAATTATTCGATTGATTTAGATCAGGTTGTTGTAAAGTACGGTGATATTTCAGGTTGGTCAATAGCCAATAATGATTTATTTACTATAGCATTAGACTTACATATTTCTGAAGAATTAAAATTAGAAGGAATTTCTCGAGAATTTATTAATAGAATTCAAAATTTAAGAAAAGAATTAGGGTTGAATGTTATTGATAAAATTTCTATTGATATAATAGACAATCAATCAATTATAATAAAAGCTATAAAATCATTTAACAATTATGTTTGTAATGAAATTCAGGCTACAACTATAACAATTAAAGATAATTTTATTACCAAACATATTTTTGAATTTGAAAATAATTCAATTCATTTTTTATTAAAAAAAAATAAATGAAAAAGTATCAATTTTTTTATTTAGCATTTTTCTTCATATTTCTTGATCAATTTATTAAGTTATTAGTTCATTATAATATGCCTCTTTATAGTGAAATATCTTTAATTGGAAATTTTATTAAACTACATCATATTGAAAATCCCGGAATGGCATTTGGTATTAATTTTGATTTTAAATACACTAAATTAATATTAACATTATTTCGTTTATTTGCTTCCGTGGTTATTGGGGTATATTTAAAATATATTATTGTAAAAAATTTTAATAAAACTTTGATTTTATCAACTACGATGATTTTTTCTGGAGCTGTTGGTAATGTAATTGATAGTGTTTTTTATGGTATTTTATTGAATAATTCACCTAAAAATGCTCCTTTCGAATTGTTTAATGGACAAGTTATAGATATGTTTTTTATAGATATTTGGGAAGGGTATTTGCCATCCTATATACCATTTTTAGGTGATACTTTTATTTCTTTGTGGCCAGTTTTTAATGTAGCAGATTCTCTGATATTTATAGGTGTTTTTATTTTAATTATTTTTCAAAAAACATTTTTTAATTCAAATGAATATTAATTCTTGAATTTCAGAATGGATTTCATTTATTTGTTTAATAATTCTTTTTTTTGAATTGTTTAATTCATTTTTAAGTGGTGCTGATGTTAGTTTTATAATTAGTTTATTTTCTTTTATAAAAATTTTATTCGTTCTTTTAATTACATTATTTCCCATTAATTTTTCCCATGTATTTTGTACTTGCGCTTGCAGAATATTGTTTTTAATTCTTGTTTGTTTAAAAAGTTGAGAAGTTAATTCATTAATTTTTAAAGGTTTTGATGTTCTTTTATTGCTCATTTATTTTTCCATTTTTGATGTTAATTATTTTAATTTTTTTGTTTATATTTTTAATTTTTTCAATTCTACTCTCTAAAGAATCAGTGATAAAAATTTGTGAAAATTTATTACTATCAAAATATTTTAGTAACAAATTAATTCTTTTATCATCTAATTTATCAAAAACATCGTCAAGTAGTATAATAGGATTTTTTTTAGAAAAAAATTTTAATATAAAAAATTCTGCTATTTTTAATGATATAATAAATAATTTTTGTTGTCCTTGTGATCCATACTTTTTTATTAATTCGTTGTCCATTTTAAATATATAATCATCATTGTGTATGCCAAATGATGTTTTATTAGAATAGAAATCATTTTTAAAATCATTTTCATACTGTTTTATTCCTTTTTTATTTTCAAAATTCGATATGTATTCAATTGAAGCCTTAATGTTAGATTGGGATAGCGTTTTGAAAATTTTATTAAATCTATGGGTAATTAAATTTATGTGTTCTTTTCGAATTGTTTTAATTGAATTATTTAGTATAAATAATCTTTCGTTATATGTATTTAATTGATTTATATCAATATATTCAATTGTTAATGTATTTTTAAGATATGTGTTTCTTTGTTTTAGTAGTTTGTTATAAGTTATAAGGTCATCCAAATAATTTTTATTTATTTGGCATATTAACATATCAATAAATTTTCTTCTTTGTTTACTATATCCTCTAATTAAGTTTATATCATAGGGTGTGATAAAAACGCATGGAATTTTTCCAATATGATCCTTTATTTTTTTATATGGAGTATTATTTTCAAATATTTTTTTCAAATATTTTTCATTTAATAAACATGTGTATTTTATTTCCCTTTTATTAAAAGATCCTTCTATTTTAAAAAAATTTTTTCCTTTTTTAATGTTTTCATAGTCGGTAGTATTTAATGCACTTTTTGTATATGATAAATAATAAATTGCATCTAATAAATTAGTTTTTCCAGCTCCATTTTTTCCAAAAATAAAATTTACTTCTGGAGAAAAATTTATCATTATAGAATTATAATTTTTGAAATTATTAATCTTTATTTTGTTTAGATGCATATATATTTGTGCAAAAATTAAATGTTATATTGTTTCTGTAAATAAAGAAATTTTTGAACAATTAAGTTTATTATATTAATTTATTATGCCAGTCTTAAAAGATAAAAAAGTTAAAGTCATTAATGAATCTAAAGAATTTGATTCTTCTACATACTTATATTGGTTAAAATCTATGGTTTTGATGAGAAGGTTTGAGGAGATGGCTGGTAGATTATATGGAGAGCAGAAAATTGCAGGATTTTGCCATTTATATATAGGACAAGAAGCATGTGTGGCTGGTTCTGTTTCAGCACTGAAAGAAGGTGATAAATATATTACTTCTTATCGAGATCATGCTCATCCAATTGCTTTAGGGACAAACCCTGATTACATAATGGCGGAATTATTCGGTAAGTCTACAGGAATATCTAAAGGTAAAGGAGGTTCTATGCATATGTTTGATAAAAAAAAGAATTTTTTTGGAGGCCATGGAATAGTTGGTAATCAAATTCCTATCGGAGCAGGTATTGCATTTTCTGAGAAGTATAAAAAAACAGATAATGTATGTATAACTTTTTTAGGAGATGGCGCTGTTAGAATAGGTGCTTTTCATGAAGCATTAAATATTTCAATGTTTTTAAAATTACCTGTTATTTTTATAATAGAGAATAATGGTTATGCAATGGGAACTTCTGTGAAAAGATCATCTAATGTAACTGAATTATTTAAATTAGGATTAGGTTATGACATTCCTTCAAAACCTGTAGATGCAATGAATGTTATAAATGTTCATCATGCTGTTTCTAAAGCTGCTAATAGAGCAAGAAATGGAAAAGGGCCATCATTACTTGAATTTAGAACATATCGATATAAAGGACATTCTATGTCAGATCCAGCACAATATAGATCAAAAAAAGAATTGGAAAATTACAAACAAAAAGATCCTATTGAACAAATAAAAAATCTTTTATTAAGTAAAAATATATTATCTATTAACGAGATAGAATTAGTGGATAAAAATATAAAAGAACAAATAAAAAAATCTGTAGATTTTGCTGAAAAATCACCATATCCTAATAAAGAAGAAGTTTTCTCAGATATTTATGTTCAAAAAGATTATCCATTTATTAAAGAATAAAAAGAAGTTATTATGGTTAAAATAAAAAAATATAAAGGTCAAAAAAAGGAAGTATTTTCGATAGAAAATTCAGAAATAATTTCTGAAACACTTAGTAAATCTGAAGTTTTTATTAATAAGAATAAAAATATTTTATTTGGAATTCTTAGTTTTCTTGTAGTTTCTTTTTTATTATTTTCTTTCTTTAATTATTTTAAAACAAATCAGAACTCTATAGCTCAAGAAGAAATGTTTCAGGCTATTTACTATTTTGAATCTGATAGTTTGGTTAAAGCATTAAATGGTGATGGAAATAATTATGGTTTTTTAGAAATAATTGATGAATTTAATCTTTCTGAAGCAGCTAATCTTGCAAATTTTTATGCTGGTTCTTCATACCTTAAATTGGGTGATTATAATAACGCAATTCGTTATTTTAAAGATTTTAGTTCTAGCGATTATTTAATACAAGCTAGATCGTATTCATTAATTGGTGATGCTTATGTTGAGTTAGGAGAATATGATGATGCAATTATTTATTTTAAAAAAGCTATTAATTATCAACCAAATCAATTTTTTACTTCTCATTATTTGTTGAAACTAGCTCTTGTATATGAAGAATTAAATGATATAAATTTAGCATTGGATTGTTATATAGATATTGTTGATAATTATAAAGAATCAGTAGAATATCAAATTTCATTAAAAAACAAAGCAAGATTAGAAGGAAAAATATAATGAGCATTAATACTAGTCTTTCTCATAATTATGTCTTGGATAAGATAAAAGATATTAAAGTTGGTATAATTATCTCTCAGTGGAATAATGATATAACATTATTACTTAAAAACTCATGTAATAATTTTTTAATTAATGCTGGTTTAGAGAAAAATAATATAAACAATTATTATGTTCCTGGAAGCATGGAATTAGTTTTGGCTTCTGACATTTTATTAAACAAGAAAAAAATTGATGGTGTTATAGCTCTTGGATGTATAATTCAAGGAGAAACAAATCATGATAAATATATTTCTCAATCGGTCTGTAAAGGTCTTCTAGATGTTTCTTTAAAGTATAATCTGCCAGTAATTTTTGGTGTTTTAACAACTAATTCAAAAAAACAAGCTGTTGAAAGAGCAGGGGGAAAATGTGGAAATAAGGGGGAAGATGCTGCTCATACTTTTTTGAAAATGATTGAATATCAAAGTAATTTAGATAATTAGCTCAATAAAATATTTTGGATAATGTATGTTATTGCGCCACATACATACCCTATAATTGCAAGTAGTGATATCCTTTTTACATACCAAAAAAAAGGAATGTTTTCTAGTCCCATGATTGCAACTCCTGCTGCTGAACCTATAATTAAACAACTTCCACCAGTTCCAGCACAATAGGCTAAAAATTTCCAGAATGTACCATCTTGCATAAAGTATCCAGTTGCTTCTAGAGGGTACATTCCAATTGCAGCGGCAACCAACGGAACATTATCTATTATAGCTGATAAAAATCCAATAATGACTCCAATAATATAAACTCCATTAGAAGTATTTGTCCCTATTTTATTATCTAAAAATATTGCAACTTCATTTAGTTGACCTGCACTTTGTAGGCTCCCAACTGCTAACAAAATTCCTAAAAAGAATAATATTGTCGGGACATCCATTTTTTCTAAGGCATGAAATACTGAAAAGTATCTTCTATTTTCTTTCCTATCATTTTTATGAATTATATCAGTGAGTAACCATAAAAATCCAAGACTTAACATCATGCCCATAAAAGGAGGCAAATGAGTAAGTGATTTAAAGATAGGAACAAATATTAATCCTCCAATTCCTGCAAAAAATACTAGTCTTCTTTCAAACTCAGTGGTATGATGCGAGGTTATCATAAATTTTTTATCAGGTATATTAATATGTCCCTTAATATTAAATGATAAAATAGTAGCTGGTATAAGAAAACAAACTAAACTTGGGATAAATAGCTCAACAATAATTTTTGAACTTGTTACGTGTTCACCTATCCATAACATGGTTGTTGTAACATCACCAATTGGCGACCAAGCTCCTCCTGCATTAGCTGCAATTATAATAAGTCCTAAAAAAAGCCATCTTTCTTTTTTATTTAATATAAATTTTCTTGTAAGAGAAACCATAATTATGGATGTAGTTAGATTATCAAGAATAGCAGAAAAGAAAAATGCAATAAATCCAAAAATCCATAATAATTTAAATTTGCTTGTAGTTTTAATTATTGATGTTACAACACGAAATCCTCCATGCAAGTCTATTAATTCGACTATTGTCATGGCACCCATTAAAAAAAATAATATGCTTGATATTTCACCTAAAATTTCAAACAATTGAACTTCTGTTACGTAGTGTTCAACAATATCAAACGTGTTTTTATCAGTTGAACTAGATGTTTCTATTATTTCATCTTGAAAGGTATTTTTAAATTCTTTTTCTGCATATATCTGTATGGTCTCAAGACTTACAATATCATTTTTTCCAGTGACATAAATAGTCCAGCATAAAATCCCAGTTATAAGTGCAATTGCAGCCTTGTCAATTTTTATTTTGTGCTCAATGGTTATACAGATATAACCTATTACAAAAACTATAATCATTAATTCATACATGAACTAAAAAATTTTATTGTTAATAATAATCCCAGATGATGTTGATTTTTTTGATCCTGTAACAGATTTAAGAACGTTTTTTTTATCTAATAGTCTCATTAGTCCTAAAAAACCAAATATCAACGCTTCTTTAAAATTAATTAATTTTTTTTCAGGTACAACAAATATCGATTTTACCTTATTGTTAATTTTTATTCTTTTAACTAGATATTTATTAAATGTTCCCCCTCCAGTTAAAAGAACAGAAGCATTTTTTTTATTTAAGTGCTTGTTTACTTGAAATGCAATATGTTCAACAAATGTGTGCAATGTATCTTTTGTTTTATACTTTTCTAGTTGAGGTATTATTTTTTTTTCAATATAATTTATATCTAAACTTTTGGGTTTTGAGGAATTGTAATATTTTAAATTATTTAATTTGTTATATAAATTATCTATCATTTTTCCTTTTGAAGCAGTTTCACCATTTTTGTCAAATTTCATATTTAATTTTCTTGCTAAAAAGTTGAGTACTAAATTTGCCGGACATACGTCAAAAGCTAAAAACTTACTCTCATTTAAATCTGTTATATTTAAAATGCCACCTATATTTATACAATAATCATATTTACTAAATAAATGTTTTTCACCATAAGGAACCAATGGTGCTCCTTGTCCTCCTATTATTACATCTAGTTCTCTGAAATTATATATTATTGGAATTTTAATTTTTGAAAATATAGCTAATGGATTTCCTATTTGGAGAGAAATTTTTTCTATAGGATTATGAAATACTGTATGACCATGAGAAGCTATTAGATCAGGTTTTATTTTATGTTTTATTATAAATTTTTTAATTGATTGACATATAAAATTTCCGAAATTAACATCCAATTTTTTTAATTCATATGCGTTTATTTTATAACAGTTTAATAATTTTTTTTTCCATTTTATGTTGTAATTGATCGTTGTGAAATTTAATAATTTATAATTCCATTTATTGTTTTTTTCCCAATACTCACAATATGCAATATCTAGACCATCACAGGACGTTCCTGACATGATTCCTAAAACCTTATATTTTTTAATATTCATGAATAAATTTTTCTTTTTATTTCTGAATTAAAGAATGCATCTTTGCATTTCAACTTTTTACACGTAATGTTACCAGTAATATGCATAAAATAATTTTTTATGTTTTTATGATTTTTCTTTTTTTTGTTAGTAATGTTACTTTCTCACAACTAACAACACCATTTAGTTCTTTAAATTCAATAGGAGAATTAAATGATAACTCATTTGCACATAATCTTGCCATGGGTGGTTTAGGAATTAGCAACGGATCTTATTGGCACCTTAATAATCAAAATCCAGCTGCTTTAACCTCTAATCGTTTTACCATTTTTGAAATGGGTATTTCATCCGATGTTAGACAGATAATAAATGAAACATCAAAAGATATTAATGGGAATGGAAATATCAATTATATTGGATTTGGAGTCCCGTTGATTAAAGGAGGAAAATGGATTACATCAATAGGTTTTAATCCCTATAGTACTGTTAGTTATAATTTAATTGATCAAAAACGTATAGATCAAAGTTCGGCTCTTGCATTTTATGAGTATTCTGGCACTGGTGGTTTAACGGAAGCTTATTGGGCTAATGGATTTAGATTGGGGAATGAATTGTCTTTAGGTGTAAAAGGTTCATATATATTTGGCAAAATAACAAATACAACATCGGCATTTGTTTCAAATGAAACTCAATTCAATTCAACTTATTTTGAAGAATCTGTATACAATGATTATTCACTTAATATTGGAATATTTTATAAAAAGGAATTAGTAGAAAGTAAATTTCTTAAAATAGGTATGATATATGATTTAAAATCTTCTTTGAATGCTAACCGATTTACACAATTGGAAAGAAGAATACCTGGTTCAACATCCCCTGTTGTTTTAGATACATTAATAGATAATGAAATATCTACTTTTAATATCCCTAGAAGTTATGGTATAGGTATTTCTTATGAAATTATTGATAAATTATCTTTTGGTTTTGAGTTTAAAGTACAACCATGGAATGATAAAAGTGGTTTTAATGATAATTCATCCATTCATTATAAAAATTCTTTTCAGTTGTCATCAGGTATAGAAATTATACCTGAAGCAGAAAATGTTAATAGCTATTTTAAAAGAGTTACATATAGGTCTGGAATAGTTTATAAAAGTTTTCCATACTTAGTTAATGGTGGAAGTATTAATAGTATTGGATTAACTTTCGGTTTTTCATTACCAGTGGGCTCTATATCAAGAATTAATTTAGCATTTGAATTAGGAAGAAGGGGAAATCTTAGCAAAACATTAATTAAAGAAAGGTATTTGAAATTTATAGTTGGTAGTTCTATAAATAATATCTGGTTTATTAAAAGAAAATTTGATTAATTTTAATGTTTATGAAAAGATTAATATTAATATTTTTATTTATTGTATCTAATAAATTATTATTTTCTCAGCCAGGGTGGAATTGGCCAGAAAATAAATCTTTAGCTGAAGAAAAAAATGTTCTTTATACTGACTATCTTAAGCAAGGAGATTGTTTATCTTCCCTAGAGCATCACTCTTGGTTATTAAATAATGTTCCAAATCTTCATGTTTCAATTTATCAAAATGGAATTAAAATTTATAAGTGTTTAATAAAAAGTGAAACTGATTCAGTTAAAAAAGAAGAATATATTTTAAAAGCTTTAGAAATTTTTGATTCTAGAATTGAATTTTTCGGGAGGGAGGCTTACGTTTTAAATAGAAAGACAGCATTTGCATACTCTAATTATAGGACAGAAAAATCTATGTATGAGTCATTGTATAATTTTTTTTTAAAAGCATATGAGTTAAATGGGAATGATATAGGAAATGGTAATCTTGTTGCTTTTATGGATATAATTAGAAAACATAAATTAACTTCTAAAACTATTTCTGATGATGAAGTTTTAAAAAACTATGATATGATTTCTAAAATAATTAGTTATAAAATATCAAATGAGTCTAAAAATACAGATAGATTTAAGAAATATCAGGATAATATTGATAAATTATTAACAGCAACAATTACAGTTGATTGTAATTTTGTTGAAAATACTTTAGGCCCAAAACTTATTGCGATTCCGATGTTAAATGATGAAATTGTAGAAACGAATTATGACGATACTGCTCCAGTACCATTAAGCGTATATTCTCCAGAGGCCGTTAATTTAGCAAAAAAAATATTTCAACTAAGTATTACTGGTAAATGTACATCTTCTGATATTGCTCTTGAAGCTGCTAAAATTATGCTATCTTCAGAGCCTGATTTTGCTATAGCAAAATTTATTGCAGGCAGAGAGCAAGCAAATAAAAATTATGATGTTTCTTTAAATTTTTATGATAAAGCAATAGAAATAACTCAAGATAATCATCAGAAAGCAGAGATTTATTTTAATAAAGCAAAACTATATACGTTTATTGGTAATAAAGAAAAATCAAGAAAAAGTGCTAAATTATCTATTATTTTAAAACCTAATAATCCTAATGCTTATAAATTAATAGGAAATTTATATATGACATCTTATGAAGACTGTAAAGAATCTAAAAGTAGAGTTGAAGATAGACTTGTATTTATTGCAGCTTATAATATGTTTAAAAAAGGAGGCCTTATTTCTCAGGCAAATCAAGCTAGAGAACAATTTCCATCTATGGAAGAATTATTTAATGAAAATTTAGAAATAGGTCAAATCATGAACGTTGGATGTTGGATTAAAGAAAATGTAGTTTTAAATAAAAGAAATAACTAATGAAGATAGGAGGCATAGATATAGTTGATTTTATTGAACAAGTTCCAGTTCTGAGATTATTTGCAAAAAACTTAGCTCTTAGTGGTGGACTTGCCTTTATAATTCAAGATTTTTTAATACCCCTTTATGCAAGTTATATTTTCCCTATTATAATTGGGTTACTTTTTTTTGCAACAATCTCTTTGATTTATTGGAATTTTAATAAGAAAATACAATATAAAAGTTTTTCTCATTTTTCATTCCAATTAACTGTTCTTTTTGTTATTCTTTCTGTTGTAATTGTTTCACTAAGCTCTGTCTCTAAAGCTTTCTCATCAAATACAGATAGAGGCATTTTGGGTTCTAATGTTAAATTTATTGCTGATTTACAGGATGATACAAATGTTTATAAGGAAGACATGGCTTCTATTGGAAGGGATATTTCTAAACTTCAAAGTGATTTAAGCAATTTATCTGCTCAAATTTCTTCACAATTGTTAAGTGAAGGTAGTTTAAGTAGTGAGGATTTTTTAAATAAAATTTCTTCTTTAATTGATGAAAAAGAAATAACCAATACCCTTCTTGTTGATAATTTAAATCAAGACGATGAATTGGTTGATGAAAAAACTAATGAAATAAATAAATTAAAAAAAGATTTAGAAATTGCAACAGAATTATTAAAACAAGTCACGTTTACAAATATAAAAATTCAGGAACAAGAAAATAAACCTACTTTTGCAAATCAAGATAGTATTGTCTTTTATATTGATGAATTGAAAGAGGATGTGGTTGATTTAAAAAATTTTTCAATCCAATTATTAGCTAATACAACAATAGAAGATAATACAGATAAGTTTAATCAATTCAAAGATGGAGTAACAAAAAATCTTGATGAATTGAAAGATTTTACTAGGCAGGAAATAAGTGAAATTAAAGAACTTACAAGGCAATTAATTGAAAAAGAAAGAGAGATTATACAATCTTCTCCTAATTCTCCTAATTTTGATAATTCTTTATTGAAAGAGTTCAGAGATTTGTCAAATGTTGTTAAAAATAATTCAACGAATAATGTTGATAAAGAATATCTTGATGAAATAACCAAAACGTATGAAACTTTAATTACAAAACTTGATAATAATTCATCTAAAAGCGAATTAGAGAGATTAAGTGAAAACGTAATGAGTGATAATTTGTCTGGTATTGCTGAACTTAAATACTATATTGTTGAATTAATGAAAGATCAAAAAGAAATGAAAGTAATAATGAAAGATTTAAGAGAAATATTAGAGAAAAATGATTCTCAAAATAATTAATTTTCTTATTTATTAATGATAAGATATTTGATATTTTTTTTTTATTTTTTTGTTGCTTGTAATACCCAGTCTCTTCAAAATATTCAGGAAGATTACGAGGGTCCTATATTAGAAATTGAAAATCTCAATACTTTTTTAAGTGATTCGGCAAAAATTAGATTGAAGCTTATTTCAGATCTTTATCAAGTATTAGATAATGGAGACGAGATTTATCCCAATGGTTTATTCATGGAAATATATTCAAAATCATCTGATATTTTGATTGCAAATTTTAAAGCTAATCATGTTATAAAGTATAGTGATGATAATTATTATATAGCATCAGGAAATGTTATATTATTTAATCTAGAGTCGAATGATGAATTAAGAACTGAAGAATTATTTTGGTATCCAAATGATGAAAAATTTGAAACACAGAAATTTGTTACCATAAAAACTAATAATGAAATCCATAGTGGAGAAGGAATGGAATCAAATCAAGATTTTTCTAATTATAAAATTTTGATACCTACTGGAACAATTGAAATTGATGAAAATTAAATATTTTTTATTCATAGTTGGTACAATCTTTTTTTTAGTTGGAGTTTATGTTTTTATTAAATTTGATTTTTTAAATTCTTATGAATTTTTCATGATTTCTTTTCTGTTTTTGTTTCTCTCTAAATTAATTAATAGATGATAAATACCATAGAAATACAGGTTGTTCTCATTGTTGTATGTTTGTTATTTTCTGCATTTTTTTCTGGTTTAGAGATAGCTTATATATCTAGAAATAAATTAAATTTTGAAATTAAATCTAAATCGAAAAATGTTTTTGGTAAAATATTTTCTCTTTTCAAGAGAAATAATTCTGAATTGATTGCAACTATGTTAATAGGAAATAATTTATCTCTTGTTATGTATGGTTTGGTAATGGCTCAACTTCTAGAGCCAATGTTGAGTTTTATTCATAATGATATTTTAATATTAATTATTCAGACATTAGTTTCTACAGTAATTGTTTTAATTACTGCAGAATATATTCCAAAAAGTATCTTTTTAATAAATCCTGATAAATTATTAATAACATTTTCGATCCCTTTGTTGATTATTTATTTAATTCTATATCCAGTGGTTAAAGTTGTAATGATCTTTTCTAAATGGTTTATAATTAAAATTTTAAATCAAGATTATTCAGATAAAAAAGTAGTATTTAAGTTAACGGATTTAAATGATTATATAAAAAGAGTAGTAGTTAATGATAAAGAAATTCAATCTAAAAATGTTACAGAATTTTTTAATAATGCCTTGGCTCTTAAAACTGTAAAAGTTAGAGATTGTATGATTCCAAGAACTGATAGTATTTCTGTAGATGAGAAAGCTTCAATTTTAGAATTGAAAAATATAATTGATGAATCGGGATTTTCAAAAATTATAATTTATAAATCTTCAATAGATCACATTATAGGGTATTGTCATTGTTTATCACTATTTGATAATCCAAAAACAATTAAAGAAATTATAAGACCAATAACATTTATTAATGAAACTAATTTGGCGAGTGAAATTCTTTTTAAATTTATGTCTGAACAAATTAACATAGCAGTAGTAATAGATGAATATGGTGGAACTTCTGGCATTTTAACTTTAGAAGATATAATAGAAGAGATTTTCGGAGAAATTATAGATGAATTTGATGATGATGTATTATTAGAAAATAAAGTAAATAACAATGATTATAATTTTAGTGCTAGATTAGAAATCAAATATTTAAATTCAAAATATAATTTTAAAATACCTGTTGGAGAATATGACACATTAGGTGGATTTATTCTTGATTTTAATAAAAATCTTCCTAAGAAAGGTGAAATAATAAAATTTGATAATTATTTAATCAAAATACTATCTATGAATGATAATAGAATAGATAGTGTTTTTTTTAAAGAGAATGTATAATAATTAGATATAAAAATTTAATTTTGGCTTCCTAAATTTATTTTATGGCAATAATAAGTACACTTAGAAATAAAATGGGCAAATTTCTTGTCTTTGTAGTTGGTTTTTCAATTGCTGCCTTTGTTTTGGGCGATATACTTGGTCCAAATAATCAAGCATTTAATGGTCAAAATAATATAATTGCTGAAATTAATGGAGAAGATGTTAATTATCTGTTGTATCAATCATTGTTTGAGGAGCTATCTTATAATTTTTCTCTAAATAATGGAAGATCACCCGAAGCTTTTGAGATAGAATCAATTAGAGATCAGGTTTGGCAAAGGTTAATTGATGATATTAGTTATAGAGAAGAATATTTTAAACTTGGAATAGATGTTTCAACTAATGAGGTTGTTGATATGGTTCAAGGAAGTAATATTCATCCTATGGTAAGGCAAGCCTTTACTGATCCCAATACAAATGTATTTAGTCCTCAAAATGTTATTTCTTATCTCCAATCTCTTAGTTCTCAGCCTTTGAATCAACAAGAAGCATGGTATGCATTTGAAAAAAATCTTAAACCAATGCGCATGAGGTCTAAGTATGAAAACTTAATGTCTTTAACTGTTAATGTTAATGTTTTAGAATCAAAAAAGGAATACTACAATTCAAATAATAAAATTGATTTATCATATTTTTTTATACCTTTTTATGAAGTTGAAGATTCTTTATTTGAGATTTCTACTGTTGAGCTGAAAAATTATTTGAAAAAAAATAAAGAAGATTACATTCAAAGCGAATCTAGATCGATTGATTACATTTTTTTTCCATTAACTCCTTCAAAAGATGATTCAATATATATTTTTAATGAAATGGAAAGAATTAAAAATAGTTTTTTATCCGAGGTATTAGATGATTCTACTTTTTCAGTGGTTAATTCAGATGAATTAAATGCGTATGTTAATTATAAAATAGATGAGCTTCCTGTTGAATTGCAAAATAAAGAAGTGGGATATGTTTCTGATGTTAAATTTCAAAATGGAAATTTTATTGTTAATAAATTATCTGAAATAGTTGAAGAAAATAAATATAGTGCTAGAGCTAAACATATACTTTTTAAATTTGATGTGACTCCTAAGTTAGAAGTTAGAGAAGAAGCTCAAAGAGTTTTAAATTTATTAAAAAATGGAAGTAATTTTGAAGAAACAGCAAGAATGTATAGCCAGGATGGCTCTGCTTCTAATGGTGGAGATTTAGGTTGGTTTACTGAAGGAACTATGGTTCTCCCATTTCAAAACGCGGTTTTTTCAAGGTCCAAAACAGGTCTAATTCCTAGAATTATAGAGTCAGAATTTGGCTATCATTTAATTTATGTGAGTAATACAAAAACTAATCTGTCTTATTATGTTTCTACGATTGTAAAAGTGCTTGTTCCTAGTGATTATACTAAAAACTTTGTTTATAGAGAATCAGAATTATTTAGATCACAGGTGGACAATAAAGAATCATTTATAAAGAATGTTAAAGAGAGTAATTATAAAATGCTTTCTTCTAATAATTTAAATAAAAATGATAAAAAAATAGCAGATTTAAATAATTCAAGGTCCATAATTATTTGGGTATATAGTGATAATGCTTCATTGCATTCAATTTCAGATGTTATAGAAATGGATGATGGTTATGCTATTGCAATTGTATCTGATATTAAAGAAAAAGGAACTAAGAATTTAGATGATGTTAAAAATTCTATAACCAAAAAAATATTAAATAATAAGAAATTTGAGTACGTTTCAAATAAATTATCAGATTATAAATCTTTATTTGATTTGACACAATTAAACAATAAAGGAAAAATTTATAATATGAATACTTTAGATTTTACAACGAATTCTTTATCTAATGTTGGGTATTCTCCTGAAGCTATAGGAATAGCATTTTCAATGGAAGTGGGAGAATTAACTAGACCATTTATGAATGATGAGGGGATTATTGTAATGGGTTTAAATGGTTTTATTGTTGCGGATTCTATTGAAAATTATTCAGACTATTCTAGTTCTCTACTACAAGCTAATCAATTATCAACTCCCTTTCGAATTGATAATGCTATAAAAGAATTTTCTTCTATTGAAGATTATAGATATAAATTCTTTTAAAAAAAATGAATAACATTGAAAGTTTTAAAAAGACTCTTGATCAAGAGTATAATTTTCCTTGTGAATATTCATTTAAATTTATAGTTACAAATGATTCTAAAGAAGATGTGATTAGTCTTCTTCCTGAAGCAAAAAAAAATATTAAAATTTCTAAAAAAGGCAAATATGTCTCTATTACCTTATCCTCAATTATGAAGAGTGCTGATGAAATAGTTTATATTTATGATGAGGCAGCTAAAATTAATAGCATAATTTCTTTATAATATGTGGATAGAAGAAAACAATAAATTAGTTAAACATTTCTCTTTTAAAGATTTTATTTCTGCTTTTTCATTTTTATCTAAGGTTGCTTTAATTTCTGAAAAATTAGATCATCACCCTGAAATTATTAATGTTTATAATAAGGTAACAATTAAATTATCAACTCATGATATTGGGAATAAGGTGTCTAAAAAAGATTATGATTTAGCAAAGGCCATTGATGAGTTACTATGAAAGATAAGTTTGTGTTATTTGTTGTTCCAACTCCGATAGGAAATTTAGAAGATATTACTTACAGATCGATTAAAACATTAAAAAATTCTGATTATATATTATGTGAAGATACAAGGGTATCTAGAAAATTATTGGATAGGTATAATATAAAAAAGTCTTTGTTTTCTTATCATTCTTTTAATGAACATAAAGTTGTAAAAAAATATATTGATGAAGTTTTATCTGGAAAAATCATATCTTTAATATCAGATGCAGGTACTCCATCAATATCAGATCCTGGATTTTTAATTATTAGAGAAGCTATAAAAAATAATATAGAAATTGATTGTCTCCCTGGGGCAACTGCTTTTGTTCCTGCTCTTGTAAATTCAGGAATTTCTTCGGATAGATTTATTTTTGAAGGATTTTTACCGACCAAAAAAGGAAGAAAAAAAAGATTAGAATTATTAAGTAATGAAAAGAGAACCATTATTATTTATGAATCACCAAAAAGAATTCTAAAGACGTTAAAAGAATTAATTATATTTTTTGGTAAAGACAGAAAGGCATCAGTGTCTCGAGAATTAACAAAAATATATCAAGAAAATAAAAGGGGAACTCTTGAGGAATTGTTTATTAGTTTTGAAACCAGAATCATTAAAGGAGAAATTGTTTTAATAATAGATGGGAAATAAGGTTATTTTATGTTTTATTTTTTTATGCATTTTATGTCAAGAGGTATGTTTTGCTTATTCTCAAAAAAATGTATCATCCAATTCTCAATTTTCTGTTATTACAATTGGACCCATGCAAAAAGAATTATATAGTGCATTTGGACATAGTGGAATAAGACATAAAGATGATAGTTTAGGGGTTAATAGTTTTTATAATTATGGTTTATTTGATTTTGATCAACCAAATTTTTATACAAATTTTTTAAATGGAAAATTGTTATACATGGTTGGTAAGTTTGATTATGGTTCCGTAGAAAGACATTATATAATTGAAAATAGATTCATTAAAGAACAGGTTTTAAATCTTTCAAATTCTCAAAAAAATGAACTGTATTATTATTTAGAAAATAATATAAAAAATGAAAATAAATATTATTTGTACAATTATGTGTATAATAATTGTGCTACTAAAATTCGAGATATTTTAGAAAATATTTTGGAACAAAACATAATTTATCAAAAAGACTCTTCAGTTTTATCTATTAGAAATTTGATGGATCTATATTTAGATGAACAAATGTGGGGAGATTTGGGTATAGACATATGTTTAGGTTCAGAAATTGATATTAAATCTGATTATTATTCATCAATGTTTTTACCCGATTTTTTATTTAATTCATTTTCTGATGCAAAACTTTCTGATGGAAGTGAATTGGTTGTAAATACAATTGAAATAGATAATAGTAATGCACAGAGTGCAAGAAATTTATTTTCTCCATTAAATGTTTTTTTATTTTTATTAATCATTACATTAATTATTACGTTTAGAGAATTTAAATATGAGTTAAGGTATAAATACTTTGATTTATTACTCTTTACTATTTCGGGATTAGTAGGATTTTTAATTATTTATTTATGGTTTTTTACAGATCATCTTTCTTCAAATAACTATAATATTATTTGGGCATCACCCTTAAATTTTATAATTCCATTTATTCTACATTCTAAAAGATTTAAAAAGGCCCTACATTATTATATGCTATATTATTCTTCATCATTAATTGTTTTATTAATATTATGGGATCTCTTGCCACAAGAATTTAATAATTCTCTGATAATTATAATATTAATTTTAATAATCAGATCTTTTGCTCTTTTTATTAAAAATTTGAAGTCTAAATAGTTAGAAATTTAATTTTTTTATTGTATTAATAACAAGTGATGTTTCATACCCTTTATTAATTAGGTGGGTTATCAGTTTGTTTTTTTCAAAATTTTTAGATTTTCTTTTATAGACTTCAATAGATTTCATTAAGACTTTATAGTATGTTTTTTCTTCTATACTTTCAATGCCAAATGTGATTTCTTTGTTGTTTAATCCTTTATTTTTTAGTTCATATGCTATTTTTATTTTTCCCCAACGATTTTTTTGATTTTTTCCTCTTGAAAAAGACTTTGAAAATCTAAAATTATCAACGATTCCTAATTTTATAGCTTGTGATATTGCAGAATCAATTATTTCAATTGAATAACTTAAATCCACTAATTTTATTTTTATTTCTTTAATGGAACGATCTCTATAATTACAATAATTTATTATTTTATTTAGAGCTGATTTTTGAAAATTATCTTTAGTAGGAGACATATCCTTTTCTATTCAGTATGCTTTTGACAAATCTGATTTCGTTGTCAGAATTAAATACTTTAAAAGGAAAAAGTATTAATTGAACTTTGTTTAATTTAAAAAGAAATCCATCTTTTTGAATTTTAACTTTTTTAACTGTATTCCATTTTATAGGCATACCTTGTTTTGTATTAATTTTCATTAATATCTGATTGCTTGAAATTTCATATGATAATCTTTCAAACATGTATTTCCCTTGTTCTAATTGCGTCAGGCCAATAAATTGAATTAGCCAAAATAATAGATACAAAACAAGTGCTATTGAAGCACCTATTATCCACCAAATTGAAGGAATCCAAAGATAATGTATCGAACAGATTGCTAGATAAATTAAACTAATCCACCATTGCTCTATTAAAAGATTTAAGAACCCTTTTTTTATATATGCACCTTTATTTACTTGAAATTTTTTTGTCCTTACAATCATTCTTTTTTACTAATAGTTAATTTTTGAATTGTATGATTATTACTATTTTTTTTAATTAATGCTAAAACCTTGTAAAGGTCGTCATTAGAAATGTACTCACCAAGTAAGTAAATTATATTATTTTCTGAATTGCCAGAATGAATAATTTTTAATTCGTTAAAATTATTTTTGTCAAAAAATTGATTCAAACTTCTAATTACTTCAGATTTACTTCCTGAAATTTTTTTATCGTTTATTATTATATCGCTATTTTTATCAAGTTGATTTATTATTTCTTCTGCATTTTGAATGGACAATGCATTAATTATATCCTCTAAAGAAGTGGTGCTTATTATAAATAAAAAAGAAGTCAATAGGTAAGCCAGTTTAATCATATATTTAAATCTTTTAATAAATAATATAAAAACCTAGTTCTCTATAATTATTTTTGCCCAAATGAATGATAAAGTTATATTATTAATAATGGATGGTTGGGGATTAGGTAACAACCCTAGTGTCTCAGCTATTCATTCAGCAAATACACCATTCTATGATGATATGATTAAAAAATACCCCAATTCTACTTTAATAGCATCAGGTATTGAGGTAGGTCTTCCTAAAAATCAAATGGGTAATTCAGAAGTAGGGCATATGAACATAGGAGCGGGTAGAATTGTTAATCAGGATTTAATAAAATTAAATAAGTCTTTAAAAGATAAGGGCATAAAAAATAATAAAACATTTGTAAAAGCTGTTGATTCTGCAATTCAAAAAGGTAATAATTTTCATTTGATAGGTCTTTTGTCAGATGGTGGTGTTCATTCTCATTCAAAACACTTGTATTATATATTAGATTATTTGAAAGATAAAAAATTAAAAAATATATTTCTTCATGTTTTTACAGATGGTAGGGATGCGAGTCCTAATAAGGGGGTAAGTGAAATTCAAAAATTACAGGGTTATATAAAAAATACAAATACTAAAATAGCGACTGTTTCAGGGAGGTATTATTCTATGGACAGAGATAATAGGTGGGAAAGAATAAAGTTAGCTTATGATGCTGTAGTTAATGGAATGGGAGAATCTTCAACAAATTTGATTGATTCTATAAAAAAATCTTATGATAATTCTATTACAGATGAATTTATAAAGCCTGTTGTTTGTGTTGACGAAAATAATAATTGTCTAGGAAAAATTGAAAATGGTGATATGGTATTTGCTTTTAACTATAGATCAGATAGGATGAGACAACTTTCATATGTTTTGAGTCAAGATGATTTCTTGGATTATTCAATGGAGAAAAAAACTATTGATTATTTAACTATGACAAATTATGATGATAAACTTGAAAATGCTAAGGTGTTATTTCGTAAGGATAATCTAAAAAATACTTTAGGTGAAGTCCTTGAAAAGTATAATAAGTCACAACTTAGAATTGCTGAAACAGAAAAATATGCTCACGTAACTTTTTTCTTTTCTGGTGGAAGAGAAATTCTTTTTAAGAATGAATCTAGAATTTTGTGTAATTCTCCTAGTGTTCCTACTTATGATTTAAAACCTCAAATGAGCGCAGAAGATTTAAGTGATAAATTTATTTCAGAAATAAATAATAAATCTTTTGATTTTGCTTGTCTAAATTTTGCCAATCCTGATATGGTTGGTCATACTGGAGATTTTAAAGCTACTGTACAAGCTTGTGAAAAAGTAGATATGGAATTAAAAAAAATAGTTTTAAAAGCATTAAAAAATAATTATCAAATATTAGTTACAGCAGATCATGGTAATGCTGAGGTAATGATTAATGAAGATGGAAGCCTTCATACCTATCATACAACCAACCTAGTACCCCTAATTTTGATATCGAACAATATTAAAAATGGTTTGAAAGATGGTAAGTTAGGAGATATAGCTCCAACAGTTTTAGAGTTGATGAATATTGAAAAACCTGTTGAAATGACAGGAAAAAGTTTATTAAATTAAAGTAGAATGAAAGTTATTTATGTAATAGTACTTTTTTTATCCTTTGGCTGTAACAGCGATGATGATAATGTTGATAGCTGTATTGATGAATCAAAAATTGATTTGAATGCAGTCTGTATTGAAATATATGATCCGGTTTGTGGTTGTGATGATAAAACTTACCCTAACTCTTGTTATGCTCAGAGTGCTGGAGTTACAAGCTTTACTAATGGAGAATGTAATGGATAATTAATTCAAATGGTTAGGTTAGATGATCCATATTTGCTTTCTGAAAAACAAATAAAATTCTTTAGAAAAAACAACTTTATTAAACTAAAAAATGTGTTTGATAAAGCAACAATTGATCATTATAATGAAGCCATTTCTAAAACCGTAGAATCGATAGAAACCACTAAAGTCCCGTTGGAAAATAGAGACACGTATGGGAAGGCGTTTTTGCAATTATTTAATTTGTGGCAACATAATAAAGACGTAAGAGATTTTGTGTTCAGTAAAAGACTTGCTAAAATAGCTTCAGATTTGATGGGGGTAACAGGCGTAAGGTTATACCATGATCAAGCTCTTTTTAAGGAAGCCGGTGGCGGTATAACACCTTGGCATGCTGACCAATATTATTGGCCTGTAGAATCTAATAAAACCATAACCGTATGGATTCCTCTGCAAAAGACTCCACTATCAATGGGGCCTCTTGAATTCAGTTCGAGAAGTCATATAATTAAGAGGGGAAGAAATCTCTCTATAAGTGATGATAGTGAAGAAATTATGGATAAAAAATTGAGAATTAAAGATTTTGATCATGTTATAGAGCCTTTTGATATAGGAGAAGTTAGTTTTCATTCAGGATGGGTTTTTCATAGGGCTGGTCCAAATAAAACGAATAAGATGAGAAAGGTAATGACAGTAATTTTTATTGATCATGAAATGAGATTAAAATCTCCAGAAAATGATGGTCAAAAAAATGATTGGAATACCTGGTGTCCAAATGTGAAAATAGGGGAAATAATAGCATCTCCAATTAATCCCGTGCTTTATAGTAAGGATTTATAAATTTTTTAACCACCTAAAAGTTCTAAAATATACATAAATAAATTTATTATATCTAAATAGAGCTTCACAGCTATTTTTACAGCTGTTTCCTAGGATTCATCTCCTTGAGCTACTGCTTTTTCTAGTCTGTTAAAATCATATACCAAATAAAGAGTAAAAGTTAGAATTCCAACATAGGAAGTTATTTTCCTGAACCAAGTTGATTTAAATATAAAATAATTTAATAGTTGAACAATTATTAGTGCCAATAACGATATAAATAAAAATATTCCAAGAAAGCCAAAATCGTAATCGGTGATGTAGACTACTAATAACGTTAAAAAAACTGAGAGAGTAGTAGCTATCAGTGCCTGAAATACAATGTTTTGCCATTTCTCACTGTACGAGTCAATGTCTTTTTGAGTGACCTTCTCTTTAAACTGTTTGTGGATTTCAAGCATTTCCTTTGAATCTTCACCAAATGTTATTGAACTATCTTTTTCATAATAAAAGACCAGTTTTTTGGTAAGATCTTCGTGTTTTCGAAAATATTTATCAGCTATGGATTCATGCGTTTTTTTTGTGCTTTTTTCATATATAAATTTACTGTTGACTTCTATTTTTTTTAGATACTCTCTAAACTTAATCTTTTCTCCCATAAATGCGATTCCAGGCCCTAAATCCCAGCCTATAAAGGCTGAAAATATGCCCGCATAAATAAGATTAATTGGATACTGGTTAGCATAATTATAAGTAAGAAAAAAAAATAGAAATGCTCCAATTATTGTAATCCACGCTTCAGCAGAAGTTTCGTATGCTTTATTTATTTTAGAAAAGATGGTTGTTATAACTAACATCCCACCAATAATTGTAAAGGTTCTAACTAGCAATATATCTTCCATAATTTTTAAATTTAAAAATAGTGGGTTATGCTGGGATCGAACTTATATTTTAATTTATTCTACTTCATCAGGTGCAACTGCTAGAAGCATTCCTGTTGCATCTCCAAAATCACCAGAATTAATAATTTTACCTTCGTCATTGAACGTAAAATAGTGATACATGTATATCTCAAAACTTTTTCCAGATTCTGTGTTTGTTCCTGTCCAAGTTCCATAAGTTCTCACACTACCATTTAATTGTCCTGTTTCAGGATCAACTCCAGGAAGGTAATTTTCAGGTGTATACGTTATATTTTCCATAGCATCTTGCCAACCCTTCATATACGTAATTGTAGCTTCTTTATCCATAAGTGGATCACCATAAAGACAACTTCTCCATTCAACATCATCGCTCATTAATTTAGCACAACCTTCTAAATCCTCAGCCGTGAATGTGTTAAACCAATTTTTAGCTAATTCAACATTTTTTTCAAAGTTTGGGTTTTGTTGGTTTTGGGCACAAGACGTTAGAATACAAACTAACGCAATCATAATTATTTTTTTCATATCATTTTATTTTTGTTAGATGAAGATAAAAAATTATTTTTATTACATAACTAGTAATAATAAATATGTTAAGAATGAATTATAATTAGTGGGTTATACTGGATTCGAACCAGTGACCCCTGCCCTGTCAAGGCAGTGCTCTGAACCAACTGAGCTAATAACCCTTGAGTTAAAATTAATTAAATAAAAATTACTAATAGACGTTAAATTCTATTGAAATAGATACTTTCTTTAAATTTGTGTTATAATGTCAAAAGGTAAATTTATTTCAATCATTGTTTTGCTAGTAACCTCATTACTAGCTATTCTTTATTTCCAGTTTAATTGGATTTTAGATATTAATGAATTGAATGAGGATAGGTTTAATAAAAATGTTCAAGATGCTCTCTTTTACGTTAATAGAAGACTTGAAGAAAAAGAAATAATAAATCTTACTAAAGATAATTTGCAGGCACAGTTTAAAATAAATAGAAGTACTGAAAGTGGTCAGATTGAGTTAATTGAAAACACGTTTAGTAAAAAAACTATTGATGAAAATAACCTTGATAAAGGGCTTAAATCTAATTCTTTGCAATTTGATATTGAATCTGGTAGTAATTTCGATAATGATAATCGTACTTCAGATATTAATGCTTCTGTTTTAGTTGAGAATCTGGATGATTTTAAAATCGATTCTAGTTTACAGAAAGAGATAGATAAGGTCTTAGATAAGTCTGAAATGATTCAAATTGTATTAAATAAATTATTAAGTAATGATAAGTCTATATCATTAGATCTTGATGTTTCTGTCATACAAAATATGATATCTAAAGCTCTATCAACAAGAAATATAAATATAGATTTCGGGTTTATAGTTATCAATACTACATCAAAAGAAATAGTATTGTCAAATTCTGAAAACATTAAAATATTTAATTCTATATATAAAATTAATTTGTTTGAAAATGATTTAATAGAGTCAGATTTAGAGCTTAGACTTTATTTCCCTAATAAAAACACTTTTTTGATGAAGGGATCTCAGATGAATTTATTTTTCTCTTTAATATTTATAATTATAGTTATCATTTGTTTTTATTATGTTGTCCTGAAGGTCTTTGAACAAAAAAAATTATCGGATATTAAAAATGAGTTTATAGATAATATGACACATGAACTTAAAACTCCAATTTCAACTATATCTCTTGCTTGCGAAGCTCTTATGGATGCCGACTTAAATAGATCATCTAAAATTAAAGATAAATACATAGGAATTATTGATGATGAAAATAAAAGATTGAGTAGTCAAGTTGAAAGGGTTTTACAAATTGCAACTTTAGAGAAAGGTAATTTACAATTGGATTTTAAAAGACTTGATATTCATTTAATATTATCTAAAGCTGTTGATATTATAAAATTTAAAATAGAAAAAAGAAAGGGAATTATAACTCAGAAGCTAGAAGCTAGAAATTCATTTATAAATGGCAACAGAGTCCATCTTTTAAATATTATTAATAATTTATTAGATAATTCAAATAAGTATAGTGTTGAAAATCCAGATATATTAGTAAAAACATATAATAAAAATGATAGTTTATTTGTTGAAATTGCTGATAAAGGAATTGGTATAAAAAAAGGAAATTTTAATAAGATTTTTGAAAAATTTTTTAGAGAACCACAGGGCAATGTTCATAACGTAAAGGGTTTTGGTTTAGGATTATCTTATGTTAAAAATATGCTTGAAAAACATGACGCATCAATTCAGGTAACTAGCAATAAGAACAAAGGTTCTGTATTTTTAATTAAATTTAAAATTGATAATGGAAAATAATAAAATACTAATAGTTGAAGATGATCCAAATCTTGGTAAAGTATTGTTAGAATATTTATCAATGAAGGGGTTTGATACAGATATTGCTGAAAATGGTGAGATTGGTTTAAAAAAATTTTTAAATCAACAATATGATTTTGTTGTCCTAGATATTATGATGCCTAAAAAAGATGGATTTTCTCTTGCTCAAGATATAAGAAAAATAGATGATAAAATTCCTATAATATTTTTAACAGCAAAATCTAAAAAAGAAAATGTTTTAAAAGCATTTAAAATTGGAGCTGATGATTATTTAACCAAACCATTTAGCATTGACGAACTTTTAGTTAGAATTAAGGCTATTCAAAAAAGATTACCAAAGAAAAAAGTTATAGAATTAGAGGACGAATTTAAGTTTGCTAGTTTTACTTTTTTCCATAAGCAAAATTTGTTAATTGTTGGAACCACCAAAATTAATTTAACAACTAAGGAGAATGAATTATTAAAATTATTTTGTATTAATTTGAATGAAAAAGTAGATAGAAATCATGCTTTAATAAAAATTTGGGGTGATGATTCTTATTATAATGCAAGAAGTATGGATGTCTACATTGCTAAATTGAGAAAATATCTTAGTCATAATGACAAAGTTCAAATAAAAACAATTCATGGTCATGGATTTAAGTTGATGGTTTTAGACTAATTTATTTGTTTTACATTTTTATTTTAATTACCTACTAGAGTATATGAATATAATTGCATCGATATATATAAAGAACAACAAAACTGTTAGGGTTAAATCTGGTGATTTGAGAACCTTAAAAGTTTATGATGTTAGTCCAATAGATTTGTTAAAAAAATTTGAAGATGTTGGTATTAAAGAAGTTTATCTTGTTGATTTAGGTTCAGCAAAATTTTTAGAAAAGAATAATTTTATATTGTTAGAAATATTGAGTCAATTTTCAAAATTGAAAATAAATTATTCAGGTGGATTAAGAACTATGGAGCAAATAGGGGGGGCTTTTGTTGCTGGTGCAAGTAAGGTAACGCTTGGTACACTTCCTGTATATGATAAACATAAATTTGTAAATTGTCTAATGTCTTGGGGAAATAAAAAAATTGTTCTTGCAGCTGATACAATTAATGATTGTCTAAAGATTAATGGCTGGAAGCAGAAAACTAAAATTAATGTTTTTGATCATATAAATTATTTTCAATCAAAAGGACTTCTAAATGTTAAAGTTACTGACGTTACTAGAGATGGTTCATTAAAGGGTCCTCCTATCAGGATGTACAAAAAAATTATTAAAAAATTTCCTAATCTTATTTTAACAGTTGGAGGAGGAATAAGAAGTTTAAATGATTTATATAAATTAAAAGAGTTAGGAATTCAAAATGCAATTTTTGGAAAGGCTTTTTATGAAGGAAATATTTCCTTTGATGATGTAAAGAATTATATAAAAAATTAAACTTATTGTTTAGTTTTACCTTTTTAATAATTTCAAAATAAATTTTATGGAAAAAGTATCAATAGTAATGGGAAGCAAATCAGATTTACCAGTTATGCGAGAAGCATCTAAAATATTAGATTATTTCGGTATTAAAAATGATGTTTCAATTATGTCTGCTCATAGAACACCAAAAAGAGCTGCTGAATTTTCAGAATCTGCAATTGATAATGGTACTAAGGTAATTATTGCAGGAGCTGGAGGAGCTGCTCATCTAGCTGGTGTAATGGCATCTTTAACAACTTTACCGGTAATAGGAGTTCCTATTAAAAGTTCAAATTCTATTGATGGTTGGGATTCTTTATTGTCTACTGTTCAAATGCCTAGTGGAATTCCTGTTGCAACAGTCGCTATAAATGGAGCAAAAAATGCAGGAATATTGGCTGCTCAGATGATTGGAATTTCAAATCAAGAAATTTCAAATGCTGTTAAAAAATTTAAAACAGATTTAGCTCAAAAGGTTGAAAAAGATAATGCAAGTTTATAATTGATTATTAATGAATGATTCAATTATAAAATCTACATTTTTAAATCAGAAAGATAATTTTTTAAGTGATCTTATTAGATCTGATCTAGATAATAATTTAAAAAAAGAAAGTTTAAAATTCAGATTTCCTCCTGAACCTAATGGATTTTTACATATAGGTCATGCAAAATCAATTAGTATAAATTTTGGGTTGGGTATTAAATTTGGTGCTTCAGTTAATTTAAGATTTGATGATACTAATCCTCAAAAAGAAGACATTGAATTTATTGAATCAATTAAACAAGATATTAAATGGTTAGGTTTCAATTATACCTCGGAGTGTTATGCATCAGATTATTTCAATCAATTATATGAGTGGGCTATTGTTTTAATAAAAAATAATGATGCGTACGTAGATGATCAAAGTCAAGAAAAAATTTCCCTTCAAAGGGGTTCTCCTACTTCCTCAGGTAAGGAAAGTCCATTTAGAAATAGAAGTGTTGATGAAAATTTGAGTCTTTTTGAGAAAATGAAAAGAGGAGATTTTAAGTCTGGAGATTGTGTATTAAGAGCAAAAATTAATATGAGTTCTCATAATATGCATATGAGAGATCCTGTGATGTATAGAATTATTAATGCATCTCATCATAGAACTGGAAATAAGTGGAAAATTTATCCTACTTATGATTGGGCTCATGGTCAGTCTGATTTTATTGAATCAATATCTCATTCTTTTTGTACTTTAGAATTTGAAGTACATCGCGAATTATATGATTGGTTTTTAAATAAAATACCTAATGACGATAATTCTATTATTCCTAAACAAAGAGAATTTGCTCGATTAAACCTTTCTTATACAGTAATGAGTAAAAGAAAATTAGCTGAATTAGTAGAGTTAAATCTTGTTTCTGGATGGGATGATCCAAGAATGCCAACAATATCTGGATTAAGACGAAGAGGTATTCCTCCTATATCAATTATTAATTTTTGTGATAAAATAGGTGTGGCTAAAAGAGAAAATATAATTGATTATGCTTTGCTTGATTATTGCGCAAGGGAAACATTAAATAAAATATCAAAAAGAGTTATGGTAGTTTTAGATCCTGTTGAGTTAATTATTGATAATTATCCTGATGGGAATGAAGAAATTTTAGAAGCTGAAAATAATCCTGAAGATGACAGTTATGGTTTTAGAAATGTTCCTTTTTCTAAATATCTTTATATAGAAAGGGATGATTTTAAAGAAGAAGAAAATAGAAAATATTTTAGACTTTCAATAGGAAAAGAAGTAAGATTAAAAAATGCTTATATTATTAAAGCTAATTCAGTAGAAAAAGATAGTTTTGGTCAAATAAAAAGAATTTATTGTACTTATGACCCCTTATCTAGGAGTGGATCTGGTAGTCCTGAAAGTAAAAGAAAAATAAAAGGAACAATCCATTGGGTTTCTAAAAGTAAAGCAGTTAATATAAATGTTAGAGTTTATGATAGACTTTTTAAAAAAGAATCACCAGATGGAGATCAATCAGTCGATTTTAAGTCTCATATTAATCCTCAGTCATTATTAATTTTAGATAATGTTTATGCTGAGCCATCTATAAAAAAAGCTTCAAATGATGATTATTTTCAATTTCAAAGAAAAGGATATTTTAAACTAGATAATTGTGATAATAATAATATGGTTTTTAATAGAACGACTACTTTAAGAGATACATCGAAAAATAATAATTAATTATTGTTCTATTAATGAAACTTTTATATACTTAATAAGTATAATTGAATTAAATCTAATCTTATAACTATGGAAACAAAACAAATTGAATTGATAGGAGATAATCATGAACATTTTTCAATTGAAACACCATTAAAAGAGAATGCTTTTAATAAATCTAATTTTGAAAAAATAAAAACAATAGAAAATCATTTTAGGATTATTTTGGATGAGTTAGGGTTGGATTTAAATGATGATAGTTTAAAAGGAACAGCATATAGAGTTGCAAAAATGTATGTTAATGAAATATTTGGTGGTTTAGATCCAAGGAATAAACCTAAAATTTCATTGTTTGAAAATAAGTATAATTATAATAAGATGCTTATCGAAAAAAATATTAATCTTAATACAACTTGTGAACACCATTTTTTACCTATTATTGGAAAAGCTCATATAGCTTATATTTCAAGTGGAAAAGTAATTGGGTTGTCAAAATTAAACAGAATAGTAAAATATTATTCTGATAGGCCTCAAGTTCAAGAGAGATTAACTACTCAAATTTATAATGAACTCATTACTGTTTTAGATACTGAAAATGTGATGGTGGTAATTGATGCAAAGCATTTATGTGTTACTTCTAGAGGAATAAAAGATGATTCTTGTTCTACAATTACTGAAATGTATGGTGGTGATTTTAATGTTTATAATAAAAGGAATGAATTTTATAAATTATTAAATTCGGGAATTAAATAATCATTTAATATAGTCCGTTAAATAATCATATTTAGGGGTTAACTGACCATTTTTTATTATTGTAGCATTTTCAATAATACTTGATCTTTTTGCAGATGCAATTAGAGGAATTATTTTTTTGATAATAATTTCTCCAAAAAATTTGGAAGAATCTTTTGGGAGTTCGGATGGCAAGTTATCAACAGCCATAATAGTGATATTACTTTTGTTGTTAAAAGCTTTTTCTATATTTTTTGTTTTTGAATTGTAATCATAAAATGGGTCTTTTATTGTAGAAGCCTTTTTTGTGCATGGTATGGCTCCATTTATATCACAACTTATATCTCCAATAACTCTAGTTTTAAAATTTTTATTCATTATAAAGTCTTCTTCAAATAATTTTGGTGATTTAGGATCCCAGTAGGCTGCATTAATTAAAATATCTGTTGCTTTACTATATTTATAAAAATTTGACTTAAATAGTTTTGGATTATTAAAATATTCGTTCTCAACAAAGCTAGTGTCATCGGGGTTTTTCATATAATCAGTGACTTCAAGTTGACAATATACAGGGTATGAATATTCCTTATTAATATAATTTGATGTATTTATTTTTTTTATTTTTAATAAATCGAGCAGTTCTGTTGCTCCATTTGCTACTTTACCATTACCTATAATTAAAATTTTAAAAGCTTCATTTATTTTAATATTTTTAATTTTATTTTTTAAATTTTTATAGTCTTTGAATTTAGATAGACTTTTTAAATAAAATTTTTTTGTTTTTATTCCATATGCAAGTAATGAATTATATGATCCAACGATACCAGCATATTTTCCAAAAGCAATAATTCGTAAATTGTTTTCTATTAAACATTCATAATCTATAAGTTTTATCTTTTTTTTAATGCCTTCTTTAAGCAATTTCTCATTTTGAGGTTGTTTTTTAATAGTGTGTGAAAAGAAAAAATAAGTTTTATTTTTTATCAAATTTTTTATTGGAACTTCTTTAATTCCAAAAATGATATCGCGATCATCTAGATTATCAACAATTTTGATATTATATTTTTTGTATTCTATATCAGAAAAGCATCTTATATCGCTAGTTTGACAAACTATGTCTATTCCATTATTTTGAATTTTTTTGGCCTGTTTTGGAGTTAGAGGAGCCCTATTATCAGTTGGAATTTTATTTTCTTTAATTATACCAATTTTAATCATTGATCTTGTTTAGTGTTTTTGATATTCTTTTATTTATTTTAGAATTTCCTAATATTTCAATTATTATAAATAGATCTGGACCACTAATTTTTCCTATTATGCATAATCTTAATGCTTGCATACCTATTCCAATTTTTATATTATTATTTTTTAACTGATTTAAATAATAATCTTTTATTTTTTCAGGTTTTATAAGATGATTTTCTTTAATATATCTATTTAATTCTATTATTACATTATTTAAATCTTTTGACCATTCTTTATTAATAAAATTTTTATCTAAATTTTTGGGTTCTTCTAAAATATTATTTGATTCAATTAATATATCGTTTTTAAAGGTTAATCTTTCTTTCAAAAGTTCAATTATTTTATTAATTCTTTCGCTGTTTAGCTGGGAAATATTAATTTTATTTTCTAGAATAATTTTAAAAGTTTTATTAGGTAATTTTCTTACATATGATTGGTTAAACCATTTTGCTTTTTCTATATCATATTTAGCGCCAGATTTAATTATTCTATTTATTGAAAAATTTTCTATTAATTCATTTAGAGATAAAATTTCATTTTCATTTCCTGGATTCCAACCTATAAAACATATAAAATTTATTAATGCTTTTGATTCATATCCTAATTCTTTAAATCCTTTAATTTCAGATTTTTTTGATTCATCTTTCCATTTTATAGGGTAAACTGGAAATCCGTATTTTTCTCCATCTCTCTTACTTAATTTTCCAGTTCCTGTAGGTTTGAGTATTAATGGGAGATGAGCAAATTTTGGTTTTTCCCATCCAAAAGCATTATATAGTTGACAGTGTAATGCTAATGAAGGCAACCATTCTTCACCTCTTATTACGTGAGTAATTTTCATTAGGTAATCATCTACTACATTAGCTAGATGATACGTTGGCATTCCATCACTTTTACATATTATTTTGTCATCTAAATTATTTAGATCAACTTGTATTTTTCCTCTTATTTCATCATTAACTGTTATCATATTTTTACTCTTACCAGAATGAACTGTTTTAAATCTGACAACATAATTATTATTCTGAGTTAGTTTTTTAGTTTTTTCATTTCTGATAGATAAAGAATTGTTAAATTTTAATCTATTGTGCCAATTATAAATAAATGTTTCTCCATTTTTTTCACACTTTTTTCTCTTTTCTTCTAATTTTTCTTTTTTATCAAAAGCAAAATAAGCGTTTCCTGATTTTATGAGTATGGCAATAAATTTTTTGTATATGTTTTTTCTTTCAGATTGTCTGTATGGGCCATAATTTCCAGGTTTTTCTGGACTTTCATCAGGTGATATTCCGCACCATTTAAGCGAATCTAAAATGTGTTTTTCTGCCTTTTTATTATACCTTTTTAGGTCTGTATCTTCAATTCTAAGTATAAATTTTCCTTTTGATTTTTTTGAGATCAAGTAATTATATAATGCGGTTCTTAGACCTCCTATATGTAGAGGTCCTGTTGGGCTTGGTGCAAACCTTAATCTAATATTATCTGACATTTAGTCTTTAATTGCTATACAAGAAATTTCAATATTTACATTTTTTGGTAATTGTGATACTTGTACAGTTTCTCTAGCTGGTGGAATACAATTTTCAAAAAACTTTGCATATTCAGTATTAACTTCAACAAAGTCATTCATGTCTTTTAGGAAGATTGTAGTCTTTACAACATTATTAAAATTCATTTTTGCTTCTTCGAGAATATATTGGATATTAGTCATGACTTTATTTGTTTCTTCTTTTATTCCTGATGAAATTAATTTTCCGTTTTTTGGATTAAGTGGTATTTGACCTGAAATAAATAGTAAACTATCAAATTGTATTGCTTGATTGTATGGCCCAATTGGTAAAGGAGCTTTTTTTGTTAGAATTGCTTTTTTTCTCATTTATTTTTTTTACAATTTACATCTTTTATTCTTTTTGTAAAAAGTTTTCTGCAATCATGCATCTTGCCCCACCCCCTCCTATTTTTTCTATTAATTTTATGTTACTGTATAATAATTTATTGTATTTTTCAAGTGATTTTTTTTGAGATAAATTGAGACTTTTATTAGCTGTTTCACTCATAATTAAGTATTTGTTATTTTTTTTATTTTTTACTTGAAGCATATTTCCCACAAAATTTTTGCATTGCCCTTCGGAAATTTCAATTATTTGTTTTTTGGTATTATTTAGACTTTTAATTAGTAATTTTTTTTCACTTTCATCATCAATACTTTCTAAGCATATTATTGCATATTCATCAGCTAAACACATCATAACATTTGTGTGATATATTAATTTTCTTTTATTTTTATAAGATTGGTATGCTTTAAATTTTAAAAGTTTGTAATTTATAAGTTTACAGAGTTGATTTAAGACAATTTCATTTGTTCTTTTAGATAATGCGGCATAACATATTTTGTTTTTTCTATCAAGTATCATGCTTCCAGTACCTTCAAGATATTGTTTTTTCTTTTCATAACTTGATAAGTCAATAATTTTGTTAATATTATATCCTTTATTTTTCAATTTTTCTGTTAAATCTTTTCTTTTTTCCTTTCTTCTATTTTTTGAGAACATCGGATATATTATGACCGTTCCATCTTCATGTAGAGTTATCCAATTATTTGGAAAAATACTATCTGTTGTCTTTATATTATCTCTATCATTAAAAACATGAATTTCAATTTTTTCTTTTCTAATTATTTCAACCATTTTTTCAAATTCTTCAATTGCTTTTAGTTGAATCTCATTTTTATTTAAGATTTTTTCTTCTTTTTGAAAATGGTTATTATTTGCTGTCTCTTTGTTATAGTTAAAGTGTTTAGGTTTAACCATTATTAAACTTGATGTGATTTGTGAAAAGTTCATTTTTATTATTTTTCTATTATTATTTATTACTTTATTATCAATTTAATCTATATTTTCTTATTATGTATCCTATCATGTATCCTGATTTTTTTTTATTCTATAACTTAATAGATTACCTTTTTTAAATAGAGATTTACTTTTAGTTTGATTTATATTTTCTTCTAAATTTTCTATTATAATATTTTCATTTTCTAGAAAATCATAATTTTCCATATAGTTATAAATTTCTTTTGTTTTGTTGATAGAATTGTGTCCTAATGCTGAAGCTACTTTGTAAATATTTTTTGTTTTATCATATAAATTTTTTGCATAATTATTTACTCCATCATTAAATTTTTTCTTTTCATTGATATTTAATTTATTCAACCACTCTCTAAATATTTTTGATCTATTTGATTGTTTTTCTGGTAATGTGAATACCAATTCATTATTAGATTTTCTTTTTCCAATCATTTTTCTAATATTTTTTGGTAATGAGTTTGTTAATGTCTCATTATTATTATTGATTTTAAAATAATGTATTGTTTTTTTATCATTATTTGTTTTATATAAATTTTTCCATTTTAATTTTACAATCTTACCTATTTTTAGTCCCGTGTTATATGAAAAGAAAAATGCTTTTTTTAAGTCTTTCCATTTTTCTGGAGTAGATTTTCTAAGTTTTTTTATTTCTTCACTATTAAAGGTATAAATTTTAGAGTTTTCTTTTTTATAAGTAATTCCTCCAACTCTTGGGTAGTCACAAATACCGTTATCATTTAAATGTATTAGTACACTTTTAAAATTATTCCAATATTTTGCAGATGTAGTTCCTTTTATATTATTATTTTTGATTTTATTTTCTATTTTATATTTTAATTGATTCAAATAAGTTTTGTTGATTGAATTTATTTTTTTCTTTTCTATGTTATAGTCAATTTTTTTTAGAAAATTAAATACAGCATTATAATTTTTAATTTTTGAATATTTTTTAAAAATAAATTCAAATTCATCTGACTGTTTGCTGTTAAAATCTATTTTACTTCTATTATTTTCAAGATCGTCTTTTTTTCTCCTAAGAATTTCCTCATATGCTCTTTTGACATTTAAATTATGTTCTTTTTGGCTAATATTGTTAGGTGAAATCCACTCCCATAATTTTAAGCTTTCAACTTTTGCTTTTATCTGACTTAGTCTGTATCTGATGTATAAATTATATTTTTCTTTTTCTTTATTTTTTCTTCTCCAAATTTGAATTTTCATTTATGTATCCTATAATGTATCCTGCAATATATTAAATTATATTAATTTAATGATATTTTAGGTAGATTTATTACTTTCTTTCTAATGGTAAAGTACTACATCTAAATAATCCTCCAAATTTTGATATTTCTCTATAATTTACTTTTTCAATTAAAAAATTTAGTCTTTCAAGCTCCTCATTTAGTCTAGTAAATGTTGTATCAGAAACGATAGTTTTTTTATTGATTGAAAAAATATTTGAACACCCCTCATACATTTCTTCTTGATTTATTTTTACTAAATTCTTTTCTCCATAGATCTCATATATTGTATCTCTATCTTTTTTATCATAAATGCCATTTTCATATATGATTATTTTTTTATTACCAATTGGTTGCATTGTACAGTCAAGATGTAATATATTATTTTTAGGGTCTTTATCATTTTTTATCAATTTAATACCAATTATTGTTTTATCTGGAAATTGCTCTTGTATGTAGTCAAGGGATTCTTTATTCGTTCTAGATACTTTTAAATTAACATATTTATTATTTTCAGTATATCCAATAAAAATGAATTCATCATTAAGTATTATGTCTCCTCCTTCAATTTTGATATGTTTTGGTATAATTATTTTTTGATCATTTCTAAGATTATCAATTATTGAATTTATTCCATTTTTTTCATTATTTCTTTCTTTAATTATTTCAGGTATAAATAATTTATTTTCAACAACAAAAGATATGTCTCTTGTAAAAATTTGATTTAGAGCTTGGATGTTATTCTTAGGCCTTAAAACGTTAATATTATGTTTTTTTAATACGTTTTTAAAATTTTCAATTTCTTTTATGCAGTCATCTTCTTTTGGGTATGTATTGTTTAATATATGAAATTTTGTTTTTGGATCAATACAATTTTCTATTGTTGGTTTGGGGCCTAAATTCTCTGCTATTCCTAATACAACAGATACCAATGTATCTGTTTCATTTTTTACATTAAGATTCATTATTTAAGTACCTGTTGCTAGTTTTATCTTAAGATATTCTTTTGGTGCTATTATTCCATTTAAAACTTTAAAATTTAAATGATCTTCAATTTTTCTTTTACCTACTTTAGTTTTAAGAATTATAGAGTTTAACCCTTTTATTGTAAATATATCAGCATTATTTTCAAATGTATAATCAGAATTATTTTCTAAAATAATATCTGCACTCGAATGATTTTTAATTTCAATATTAACAATTGAGCTTTCTCCATCTTCAGAGTAACCTTGATTTACTTCCCCTTTTATGGATATTTCTAGACTTTTTTCAATGAGTGGTTTTAGATTTATACTTTTACCAATGAGTAAATCATTGTAATAAATAACCGTTCTTCCATTGAAAAGAGCATTTTTTATATCTTCTAATTTTTTGGATTTTGAAAATATTAAAGTTACAGGCCTGTGACCATACTTAGGAATTTTGAACATCCAATCTATCAGTCCGTGAATGTCAGAAGTTCCCATTATTGTTAAATTATTATCAATGGCAATTTGAAAAGCTTCTTCTGAGTAATCTAGCTCATTAACCACTTCAATTCCATGTAAATATTTGTTTGATATTAAGTATTTATGATAGTCATCTAATCTTGCAATTCCATCACTTCTTTGAGCTGGCCATGCTGGATGATTCCAAAATAGAAATGCACCTTGTTTATTTGCTTCTAAGATTCCAGTAAGTGAATCTTTATGTAATAAATTATTTGCTTCATTTATAAAAACAGCATTTATATGTCCTGGAGGCATGCTTTTTGTAATTTCTTGACCATTTATAACTATTAGTTCTTTATCGTCTTTTTTTCTTTTATTTAAATTATCAGCATAGCTTTTTGTTAAGTGGTATGCTCTATTTCTGTCTTTATTTGGAATATCTTCTCTATGGGGTTGATACTCTAAATGCTCTGTCATTGATATTACATCTACTCCATCGTATATTGCTTCATCCACACGAATAGTTGGCCATACTAAACCATCAGAAAAAATTGTGTGTTGGTGTAAATCTGAAATAAGTGTTTGGTATCCATCAATATTTGGAAAGAAAAGTTTTCTTGGTTTATTGGATTTATCATTTGAAATAATATTTCCACTAAAAAGTACAAAAAATAATGTTATAAATGTTATTTTTAATGTGTTCATTTTTAAGATAAAATATTGAATCAATTTAATCATTTACAATGAAAAATTTTTATTTTTTACTAACGATATTTATTATTTCTAGTTGTTCGTCAACGAAGTATTTAGTATCATATAGTGGTTATCCAAAATCTCCTGATTATAAATACAAAAATAATTGGGCATCATCTTCTAAAAAAGAAGTGCCCCTTCCCAAGAATTATATTAATTCGTCATCAGATTTTAAATCTAAGGTAGATGTATTTTACATATATCCGACAGTATATTATTCAGGTTATAATGGTAATTTATGGAATTCAGATACTGAAGATTTAGATCATATAAAAAGAGTTAATACACTCGCTATAAAAAATCAAGCGAGTGTATTTTCTGGTATAGCTAATGTATATGCTCCATTATATAGACAGTTATTTTATGATGGTTTAGTGTATCATAATTCTAATGAATTATTAAATAAAATTGCTTTTGATCCTAAATTAAAAAACAATTTTAATTCATATAAAGATGAGCTTTATTCATCACTTTATAATTCTTTAAAATTGTTTAGTTATGAAAATAATAAACTACGTGCTTTTGCAAAAGAATCTTATAATTTAGCCTATAGTGATCTAAAAAGGGCATTTTTAAAATATGTTGAATTAGAAAATCAGGATAAAAAAATTATCTTAGCTGCACATAGTCAGGGAACACTTCATGCTATTAGATTACTTAAAGAAGTTATATTACCAAATAAAGAACTGAGAGAAAAACTAATACTTTCATATTTAGTTGGAATGCCCGTTGAAAATAATTTTAAAGATTATTTTCCATGTAAAAACCCTGATGATATGAATTGTTTTATGTCATGGAATACATTTGGTAACAATTTTAATCCATATAATAATGAATTATATGATGATGTTATAGCAACTAATCCTGTTACTTTTTCTTCAGATGATAAACCTAATTTAATTACAGAACATAAAGGTATTTTGATGCCTAGTTTTTTTCAATTTTTTAAATATAATGTTTTTAAATTGCCTATAAATAATTTAAAAATTAAAAAAGAAAATTCTATAGTGGTTGAATCGGAAGAAGGATCTCTACAGATTAAAAAAATTGCTATTCCATGGATCAAAATTTTTGAAAAAGAAAGTTTTCATTCCGCTGATTATAATTTTTTCTGGTTGAATATTAGAGAAAATTTGAATTATAGACTTTCTAATTATTTTAATGAATAGATTATTCACCTTTTTATTCTTATTTTCTTTTTTGTTATTAGTTTCTCGTAAGGATGAAGATTGTGTCAAGAAGTAATTTAAAATGAAATATTTCCGGAACCATTTGCTCCGCTAATACCATAGCAGTTGTCATTGTTAATTGTAGTACTCTAACATCGTCAAAAAGAACTCTCTTACCAAATTGTATGGATAAATTGGAAACTGATAGCATAAAAACCTATTTTTAGGCTTGCAAAAATAGATAAATTAATTTCC
>JAPYTU010000051.1 GCA_029940715.1 Cytophagales bacterium | reverse complement strand
AAAAATTATAAAAATGATCGTAATGGGATCCTTTATAATTTTTTGGGGCTTCATATATTGTTTCACCTATGTTTAAAGAAGATTCTCTAGATTCAGGATTTTTTTGTGCGTAAGAATCTTTGATTTTTTGTTGACTTTCTTCAGTATGGGAAATCATAGAATAGCTGGCTGGAATCATATTTAATTTAGCACGTGTAAGTTTAACCGAGCTTTCGTTTATTTCCATTGCACCTTCGGTTCCAATAATTTTAAAACCACCACCACCACCATAACCAGCGATAAAATTAACTCTAAATGAAGCATTGAATGCTGCATGGCTATTGGTTTTAGGGTAGTCATACAGTGTTAGAGTTACATCTGGCACATCACGACCGTCTTTCCAATATCTTAATCCTCCTGTTGATAGAGCTCGTGTAGGACCGTTTGAGCTAAGAATATAATTTAAGGATGAAAATGCATGTACAAAAAGATCACCTGCGACACCAGTTCCGTAATCTTTGTAGTTTCTCCATCTAAAAAATCGAGTCATATCAAAAGGTGTTTTTGGAGCCCTTCCTAAAAAGGTATCATAATCCACAGTTTCAGGATTTGCGTCAGGTGGAATAGGGTATTGCCAAGCACCTTCTGCTGAATAACGATCATTATACATATCAAGCATTACCATTTCTCCAATTGCTCCATCTTCATACAATTGTTTAGCTTTTTCATTGCCTAGCCCAGACATTCCTTGGCTACCAACTTGACATACCTGTCCAGTTTCCTTTTGTGCTTTTATTATCTCGTGACCTTCTATGAAATTCTGTACCATAGGTTTTTCGCAATAAACAGCTTTTTTAGATTTCATTACATCAATGGTAATTTTATTATGCCAATGATCAGGTGTTGCCACAATGATGGCATCAATATCTTTTCTTTCTAATAATTTACGATAATCTCTTGTAATAGTAATATTGTTACCCCATAGTTCTTTTGCGCGATCTAACCTTCCTGAATATAGGTCACATACTGCAACTAATTTTACTCCTTTTACCTTTAATGCAGTCATAGTATCATAAATACCTTGCATACCACAACCAATCAATCCAAGATTAATTTGGTCATTAGTTGAATAACTTACTTGTGAATAATGTTTTGAAAGTTCAAATTTTTGTTCGTATGAGTTACCAAAAATATAAGGTGCTGATGTTAAAGCAGCAGAACTTAAAGTTACTTTTTTTAGAAATGACCTTCTAGATTTACTCTTCTTCATAAGATGATTTTATAGTTGAAAATATATGCAGAAGAAAGTTACACTTTTTACCTATATCTTTCAATCATATAGGAAAAATTCAAAAAGGGAGTTTAATTACTGGGGGTTTTTTGTTTATTTGTTATCTTAAATTAGAACTAGTTTTTATAACTTAAAGCATTAACCTTAAATTATTATATAAAATGTTTAATAAATTATTAGTTATACTAATCTTTAATACATCTGTGTATGGTAATGATATTTGGGGAAAAAATGGACACCGAGCAATTGGTGAAATAGCAACACAAAATTTAACACAACAAACACTTAAAGTAGTTAATAAAATTCTAGATGGACAATCGCTTGCTTTGGTTAGTACTTGGGCAGATGAGATGAAGTCAAATTCAGAGTTTGGTAAATATAGCTCTTGGCACTATGTAAACATACCATTAGATAAGGAATATAAACAAATTGAAAAGAATCCAAAAGGAGATATTATTCAAGCAATCAATAAATGTATTGAAGTATTAGAAGATAAAAATTCACCCAAAATAGCTAAATCATTTCATCTAAAATATTTAGTACATCTTGTAGGTGATGCTCATCAACCATTACATACGGGTAGGTATGAAGATAAGGGAGGAAATGATATCAAACTTAAATTTTTTGGTAGACCAACTAATTTACATAAAGTGTGGGATAGCGATATGATTGACGATTATAAAATGAGTTACACTGAATTGGCTGAAAGTTTAACTATGCTGCAACAAACATCAAAATCATTAAACCCAGAAGATTGGGTATTTGAATCTCATCAAGAAGTAAAAAAAATTTATTCTGAAGTAAAAGATGGAGATTATATAAGTTATGATTATATAAATAAAAACTTCTCGTTGATTGAGTTAAAATTATATAAAGCAGGGATAAGATTAGCTACTATACTGAATGAAATACTTTGATAATAAGTAAAACAATAAAGTAAGTTGGTCTATTAGACCATCATATGCGCATCTCAATAAGGGAAAGAATTAATTTGTATTAATATCTGAAAAGGAATTTTTTTTTTAGGATGGGACGACCTATAGGATGACTAAATGACGAGAGGATTTTCTTATTATTTTTTTTAGAAATGATCTTCTAGATTTACTCTTCTTCATAAGATGATTTTTTTAGTTGAAAATAAATACAGAAAAAAGTTGCACTTTTTACTTATGGAGTACAAGAATATGATATTTAAGTCCAAGCATTAAATAAAGTTAAATACTTTTATGTTAAGTTGACTTTACAAAAAAATATGTTTATATTTGTAAAGTTAACTTAACATTTATTATTTATGAAACTTAAACTTATTAGAATTATGGCATTAATTATAGGAGTAATAGTATCAATTATAGTTGAACTTTTTGTAGAAGGGGGAATACTGTTTATGTCAATACTAACAATTTTATTGATTGGAGTTATTGTTAGTTATTTTAAATATCCAAAGAAAGTTAAATTATTAGGAAATATTTCATTAGCTGTAGGTGTTTTAGGATCCTTTATAGGTCTTGCTTCAGCTTTAATATTTATTCAACAAGTTGGTGATGTATCACCAGCTGTATTAGCTGGTGGACTTAAAGTTGCCTTTATTTCAACTATGTATGGGCTTGTAATTTATATTTTTTCTCTAGGTCTTGAGCTTATTAAAAGGTAGTATTTTAATTAATATGAATATATCTAAAAGAGAAATATCAATTTTTATTGAAATTGTATTTAGTATTTTATTTACTATTTTTTTCTTACCATATTTTTATGATAACAGATTTGAGATTTATGATTTTGATACATCAATAATCAAATTAGTTGAGATAATTGTTTTTTCAATAATCTACTTTTCATTAGCGTATACTTTGCTTGAAATTTTTATTAGAAAAAAAATAATAAACGATGAAAGGGATACACTCATTGACTTAAAGTCATATAAAATGGGGTACCTTTTATATGAAATTAGTCTATTTTCATTTATAGGAATTATTATATCAAGCCAAATGTATCAGAATAATGGAGGCTTAGTCTTTTTGATTATGCTATGGTTAGTATTAGTATCATTTATTAAGTCGGTATATCAACTTTATTTATATAGAACATCATAGTATGAAGTTAGAAAATATATTAAGGGAAGTTCGTCAGAAAAAAAAAATGACTCAAGAAGAACTTGGAGATAAGGTTGGTGTTAGCAGGCAGACTATAATATCTATTGAAACGTATAGGTATAAACCAACTCTAGAGTTAGCAATGAAATTGTCAATGAAATTGAAGTGTAAAATTGAAAAATTATTTTATTTTTCAAAATAATTAAAAAAGAAAAAATATATAGTATAAGGTTTTAGTATAACCCTCTTGTATCTATTTTAATAGGTCAAATAAACTATCTTTCTAAAATTTTTATGGATTTGACATGAGAATACTTTTAATCTAAATATAAATAGACCAAACAATTTTTTCTAAAACATTTTTGTTTTACTTTGAAAATTGCTTAATTATTTATTAGGTATTGATTTTGATATTTAATAATGATTTTAATATATTACTTTTCAAATAGAAATTAATTTTTTGACAACATAAATTATCTAAAAATGAATATACAAATTTTAATATATTTTTTCTTTTTTTCATTTTCAATTTGTGGACAAACTGTAATTTCTTCTGCAGGAAAAACATCACAAGGACCAAATTTTATTATTAGCTGGACGGTTGGAGAGGCTGTAATTAATACTATTTCAGCTGGAGGAACAACACTTACTCAGGGGTTTCATCAACCACTTCTTGTTGAAATTTTACCTACAGGAATAGAAAAAGAACTCGTTTTAGATATGATTGCATATCCTAACCCAGCATTTGACAAAGTGCTATTCAAAGGAGGTGATCCATCTGGAATATATCATGTGAGGGTTGTTGATAAACTTGGGAGGATTCTTCTTCAAAAGACTCTACCAGCAAGTGAACTAGAAATTCTAGTATCAGGATATAATGAAGGAACATATTTAATTGAAGTAGTTGAAGATAAGACAAATAAAAGAAGAGTTTTTAATATAATTAAAGGTTCAGAAATATAATTTAATAAACAATTTAAATAATGAATACACATAATCACTATACAATATCACAAAATAAGAATATTTTTTATTTTTTATTTTTTTTACTTATTACATGTTTTACATCGTTCTCTCAAACAGGATTTAATTATCAGGCCATAATTAGAGATGTAAATAGTAATGTATTAGCTGATCAACAGGTAAACTTAAAAATTGAGTTAATGAGTGGAAACGTTCCATTCTTTACCGAAGTACATGATGTTAAAACAAACGATTTTGGACTTATTAATGTTGTTGTTGGTAATGGAACAGGAAATGATGATTTTAGTTCTTTAGATTGGAGTAAAAATTACGATATTAGAATTTCTATTAATGGTGATGTTTATGATACAGTTCCTCTCCAAAGAGTTCCTTATGCTAAATATGCAAATAATGGAATAACTTCTGAACAAGCTGGTGAGATTGCAGCCAATACAGCAAAAACAGGAATCAATATAGATCAAATTTATGCGATTAAAGCTAATACAATAAAAATGGGTATTACTCAATCTCAACTTGCTGACATTATAGCAAATACGGCAAAGAAAGGAATTACTACTACTCAGTCTGACGCTATCACATCAAATACAACTAAAGTGTCCGCAGCAACATCTTCTGAGATTGGTTACCTTTCCGGTCTAACAGGTGGTATTCAAACTCAAATAGATGCAAACCAAACTCAAATAGATGCAAAACAATCATCTTTTACATTGGAAGAGGATTCATCACCATCAGTTGGATCACAATTTAAAACAACTAACGGTACAAGTGGTAGTCAGAGAGGTCAAAGTTTTACTACTGGAAGTGTAACAAAAATTTTATCTAGTATAACAACAAATGCTTTTGGGGGAGTTTCTGGAAATCAATTAACTAATGGGGTTGCTGCTTCAGTTATAAAAATTAGAAAATATGTAAATGATCTTGAAACTGGAAGTTCTCATGCACTTACTGGTGAAGTTATAGCAACGTCAACTGGAACACCTGAAATTCTTGGTTTTACATCTGAATACAATCCTAGTGGTAATTATTATCCGAATACAAAATTTATTTTTGATGGATCATTAACATTAGAAGCCAATACTAAATACGTTATTGAATTTTGTAAAGGAAGTGGTGTATCGGTTTATTGTAAAACTTATGATGTATATTCTGGTGGACAGGGCTATGATATTGATGGTATTAACTTAACTATTCCTAGAGATTATCCATTTTCACTTTCATATGGTCAAAAAATTAATCAGACTGCTACTGCATCAGAACTTAATCTATTGGATGGAGTAACTGCTTCTACTGCAGAGCTTAATCTACTTGATGGAGTAACTGCTTCTGCTGCAGAACTTAATCTACTTGATGGAGTAACTGCTACTTCTACAGAACTCAATTATGTCGACGGTGTCACTTCGAACATTCAAACTCAGCTGAATGCTGCTGCAACTTCATCTAATGTAAGTCATAATCAAGTGATTGCTTCTAGTTGGACTTCATCAAATACAGAGCTTTCAATTGGAGATTTAACAATAAGAGCTAAAGATGGATATTTGGAGTGGAAGACTACTGGGTCGACTAAGAATTTTGGAATTATGGTAACATTAAATAAAGACCAAAGTGGTTCTTGGAATGATTTTCCTACTGCTCCTAAGGTTGGTGCAACTAGTGCTGTGACGGCTAGTACAAGTTGGTCTCAAATAATTCCTGAAAGTGTTGGTGGTGGACAATCTTACAGGGACAGTGCAGGGTTATGGTATTATAGTAGTTACGAAATTGAACTTTTTCAGAGAACCAATATAAATAATACTTATAGTATTCTTGCATATGTTGATGGTGGAGGTAAAGTTTATATGAGAGGAACGTATTATAATTTTGAATAAGTTTTTATTAGCATAGAATTTATGAGAATACTCAATAAATGTTGGAATGATCCTCCTTCAAAAGACTTTACCTGCAAGTCAACTTGAAATTCTAGGTCGTTTCTTTAGTGAATAATATTCTGATGGTATTGCCTCTTATAATAAATCAATGTTTTATGCATAATAATAGTTAAAGATGACCAAAAGAGATTATAAATTGAATTTATTAAAAAAATAAATTATTTCTTGCTATTTGGAGCCCCTCTCATAATTTCTTCATTAGAAGAAGATTCAAATTTCTCAAAGTTTTTCTTAAATGAATCTGCTAAATCATAAGCTATCCTATAAAATTTAGTATCATTATTCCATGTTTTTCTTGGACTCAAAACTGATGTTGGAACATTTGGACATATCCTAGGTTGCATTAAATTAAAAACTGAATGTATATGATAATTATCTTTGTTAGCATTTTCTAATTCACCATTCATAGCAGAATTTATCATAGCTCTAGTATATTTTAATTCCATTCTTTTTCCTATTCCGTAGGAACCTCCAGTCCAACCAGTATTAACCAACCAAACTGTTACATTATTTTGTTTCATTTTATTTATTAGCATTTCTGCGTATTTTGTTGGATGTAAAGGCATAAAAGGAGCTCCAAAACATGCAGAAAAAGATGGTTCTGGATCAATTACTCCAGCTTCAGTCCCTGCGACCTTACTAGTATATCCAGAGATAAAATGATAAGCTGCTTGGCTAGGGTTTAATTTTGAAATAGGTGGCAAAACCCCAAAAGCATCTGCAGTAAGAAAAAATATATTAGTTGGATTATCACCAACAGATGGAGATTTAATATTATTAATATGATGTATAGGATAACTTACTCTGGTGTTTTGAGTAATGCTTGTATCTGAATAATCTACTTTCTTATTTTTACCAATAATAACATTTTCTAGCAATGCACCACTTTTAATAGCATTAAAAATGTCAGGTTCATTTTCTTTATTTAGATTAATTACTTTAGCATAACACCCTCCTTCAAAATTAAATATTTTGTTATCCTCACTCCAACCATGCTCATCATCACCAATTAATTTTCTATTGGGATCTGCTGATAAAGTTGTTTTTCCTGTTCCAGATAATCCAAAAAAAATAGACGTATCTCCATCTATACCAACATTTGAACTACAATGCATAGGTAAAACGTTTTTATATATAGGTAACATAAAATTTAATATTGAAAAAATTGCCTTTTTTATTTCCCCAGTATACCCTGTACCTCCAATAATAATAACTTTAGTACTGAAATTAATTATTGAAAAATTCTCACTTCTAGTTTTATCTATTTTAGGATTAGCTAAAAAATTTGGAGCATTAATTAAAAGCCAGTCTTCTTTAAAAGATGAAATCTGATCTTTCTTAATTCTTAAAAACATATTGTTAGTAAAAAAATCACTACTTGGTAATTCACAAATAGTTCTAATATTTACTCTATAATCATCAAGGGAGCAAACATAATTGTCACGGACATAAAGATCTTTATTTGATAAGTAATCAGTTAATTTTTTGTAAAGACTATCAAATGAAGTATCATTAAATCCAATATTAACATCTCCCCACCAAACTAATTTTTCTGTTATGGTATCTCTAACTACATATCTATCTTTAGGAGATCTTCCAGTAAATTTTCCAGTATTTATTGCTAAGGCACCAGAATTTACTATTTGACCTTGTTTATTTGAAACTATTATTTTTTGAATTTCATCAACAGAAAGTTGATGATTCACTAATGAGTTTTTTATTCCGTACTTATCTAAATTCATAAATTATAATAGCATTATACTATAGTCTTCAAAAATATGAATTTAAACTTAATATTACTTATTTTGTTGAAAACGTATGTTCTCTTCTTTTATAAGATTTTTTACTCTTAAAATTTTTTTTAAATGAACCTTTGGATTTACTTCTATTTTCTCTAAATCCTTTTCTTGATTTTGTGTATTTTTTCTCTTTTCTTTTAGAATCATTATTGATAGCTTTAGAAAGTTCTACACCACATTTATAATTATTCCATGTAAATTTTTCTAAAGTAGTAAGAATTTCTTTTTCATGTTTTGTGGGAATTTCAAAGAAAGAAAAACCTGTCATTATATCAATTTTACCTATAGAAATATCTTTATTATTAGTAAACTCATTAATTATACCAATAAGGTTTTGAGGTTGTAAATTATGTTTTTTCCCTAGATTAATAAAGAATCTGGAGAATCCTTTGTCAGCTTTTCCTTTATTTAAATTTCTTTTTTTCTCATCTGAATTTATATCCGCTACATTGTTATAAAAAGAAAGAAATCTACTAAACTCTAAAGAAACTAATTGTTTTAACAAATCTTCTCTATTTAGGTGAGAAACTTTTTCCATAATAGATGGTATAAATTTTTCTATATCATTATTAACTTCTGAATGAATTATTCTTTCTATTAGATTCATTAGTTGTACTTCGCAAATATCTTTTCCTTTTGGAATTTCTTTTTTTATTATTTCTTTATTAATCATTTTTTGTATTGAAAGAATTTTTCTTTTATCTCTTACAGAACCAATAATTATTGATATCCCTTTTTTACCTGCTCTACCAGTTCTTCCTGATCTATGTATATAGATTTGATTTTCATCAGGTATGTTATAGTTAATTATATGAGATAAATCATTAACATCTAGACCTCTTGCAGCTACATCTGTAGCAACTAAAAGTTGTATATGCTTTTTTCTAAATCTATTCATTACATGATCTCTTTGTGGCTGAGATAGATCACCATTTAATGAATCTGCGTTATAACCGTCCTGCACTAGTTTGCTTGAAATGTCTTTACATTCTCTTCTTGTTCTACAGAAGATGATACCATATATATGTGGGTTTATATCGCAAATTCTTCTAAGAACCTGATATTTATCTTTTAGATTCATAACTAAATAGTAGTTATGTTCTATGTCTTTTACACCTTCATTTTTAGAATCAACCTGAATTTTTTTAGGTTTTTTCATATAATTTTTTGATATTTTCAAAACCTCTTTAGGCATAGTTGCTGAAAATAAGAGTATTTGCTTATTATCATTTGTTCCTTCTAGTATTAAGTCAATATCTTCTTTAAATCCCATGTTTAACATTTCATCGGCTTCATCAAGAACTACTATTTTTATATTTTTTAATTCTAATTTCTTTTTATTTAATAGGTCTAAAACTCTACCTGGTGTTCCTACTACTATTTGGCTACCCATTTTAAGTTCTCGCATCTGTTTTCTAATGTCTGATCCACCATATATAGGGGTTACTCGTAATTCTTTTATATATTTTGAGTATAATTTAAGGTCTTTGGTTATTTGTAAGCACAATTCTCTTGTTGGACATAAAATTATTGATTGAGTGTTTTTTTTCTTTGTGTTAATGTTATTAATTATAGGTAAACCAAATGCAGCAGTTTTACCTGTACCAGTTTGTGCTAAAGAAATTAAATCTTGATTAGACTCTAAAAGAAAAGGAATAGCTTTTATTTGGATTGGAGTAGGATTAATGAAATTTAAATCAATTAGTGATTTTTGTATCGATTCATTTAAATTAATATCAGAAAAATTCATTTTTTATAATTTTGCGCAAACCTAACCCTTTAAATGTCTAATGTTTATTAAAAATGATATTTATTAATCGTGATTTGGAAATACTATGTTAAATTCTTTTCTAATTCGATCAAGTATTAATATAAAGTCTTTGCTATAGTTATGAGATAAAATAGGGCTCTGAATCAGTTTTTTTTATTTTATTAAATTTTATTGATTTAGTTTAACTATCTGGTATTTATTCTAATAATTTAAATAAACTGCTCTTCTAAAATTTTTATGAATTTGAAATGAAAATTCTCTTGATCTAGACATAAATAGACCAAATAAT
>JAPYTU010000050.1 GCA_029940715.1 Cytophagales bacterium | reverse complement strand
AAAAAACTTTGAGTCAAGATATAAAACATCTACCATTTAGTAAACTACCAAAATTTGAGGAATCTTATAAGGCTAGTTCAGTTGCAAAAAGAGTTATTCAAGGTTTAGGATTTAGATATTATTGGGGAACATATGATTTAAAAGAAAAAGACTTGAATTATAGACCTTCTGAAAAAGGAATGTCATCAAGAGAAACTCTAGAACACATATATAGTTTATCACAAACTATATATACTACATTTGATCAAAAACCAAAAATTTATGGTGAAGATTATTCAATTTTAGAATTTTCATATTTACGAACAGAAACCCTACTTAATTTAGAAAAAGCCGTAAAGATTCTTGATATCTTAAAAGATGAAGATATTGCTAATCTTCAAATTATATTTAAAAGTGGTAAAACTGAGAATTCTTATCCTTTTTTTTATTTATTAAATGGTCCAATTGCTGATGCGCTTACACACGTGGGGCAAGTCATTAGTTTTAGAAGATCCTCTGGAAATCCAATCCCAAAAGGCGTAAATGTTTTTATGGGTATTAAGAATTAAAAAAAACCATACCCCTTTTGAATTTTTATTTGTAGTTGGTAACTTTAAAATATGAAAAAGTTTTTTATTAATAAAATAGTGTTTATTTCTTTCCTTTTTTCATACCTGATTTTATCAGCTTGTGATAAGCATTCCGATTTAGAAAACATTCAATTTACAGACTATATAGATGCATATGATTTAAGAATTTTTGCAAAGGAAGATGTAAATTCTGATTTTTTAAATAATGTAAGTAAAGCTTATGAAGAGATGTTCGCTTTCAATCCTATGATTGATCCAAATATGCGTTCAAAATATTTATCAACTTCAAAAAATAAGTATGTCTATCAACGTGTTGGAGTAGAAGCTTCTTTTGAAAATAATGAAAACTACGCAGGTGGATCTCCTCCAGCTCCTTATCAAGATAATGCAACAGATATTATATGGGAATTGCGAGAGGGAGGAAGGCCTCAAATTGGTGAAGTCATAGAACATCTTTTACATACGATTACTAATGTAATATTATATCTAACATATATAGAAGATTGGGATTATATGAATTCCACTTCTTCCTTATCTTTAGCAACGCAAGAAGCAATAGATCAAGGCATTTATGATATCTCTTCATATGAAGAGATAAAAAAAGAAGATATAGAGATGTATTATAAGATTATAACTCAGGAATATGCTTACTGGTTAATTCTTGCGGAGTGGGATTATTATATTACTGCAGGTAAAAAAAGAGAAGATATATCAGGAAATGAAGAATTTATCATCGGAACTCCTGCTGAAATTAAAGCACAGCTTCCTATTGGTCACCAACTTTATCAAGACTATGTAGAAAAAATCCTAAGCATTCCAGATAAGGCAAAGATTACCTCATTATTTCCATAGAATAATTAGTCTCTACTATCTTCCCAAATTAACGTACTTACTATTTGTTCAATAAAAAATGTACAATTACCATCACCATTACCTGTAAATCCACCATCTGGAGCACACACTACATTACAATTCTCATCATATAAATAATTATAGAAATCACAGCAATCAGAAGTTATATAATAGTAAGTACTACCATCAACTTCCCATTTCCAAACTTTTGCAGGAGGATTTCTTACCTCTTCATTTTCAATGTCATCAATCATATCATTAATGCATTTTGGCACACCCTTCCCTATATCTGATTTCTCACAAGATAATATCAACAAAAAAAATAGTAAAATCCAAATAATATGTTTTTCCTTCATTCCATAAATTTATTTTAACATCTTTTTAAAAGCAACAAATATGACTGGAATAACAAAAACAATCCAATAAGCCCAAGTGAGTGTACCATATCCATTTTTAATTAAATCTACCAACCCGAAATTTTCAGCAATAAAAATAGATATTATTAAAAATAAAATACTGATAATAAAACGACTAATTCTAGATAATTCTTGACCCCTATCACTCTTTAGCCAATTAGAAATTCTCTCATTAAATCCATGTATTAAACCAACTCCCGTTTCAATAAAAGTACCGAAAAGAATCAATTGAAAAATAATTTTAAAAGAAGTTGAACCTATCTTATCTAATAAAAAATTAGTAGGAACAATTTCTTGATTAATATTAGGATAAAAACTTACCAAACTATAAAAAATCATAAAACCAGGAATGATAGCTATAATACCTGCTAAACCACCTGATATAAGAGCTTCTTTTCTTGTTTTTATACTTGTTAAGCAAAACAAAATAGCTGCAACAGGCCCTACATTATAAGCTGCATACATTATACCATTTTTTAACCAAGGAGCAGATTCTTCTGTCAAAGAAAAATTATTTGATATTTGATTTCCATATATTGAATTAATCCAAATAACTAATATTATAAAAACTAGATAGAGAAAAATTGACCAATAAGATAAAAAAACTTCTATGATTCTACTACCAAAAAAAGACAGTACCCCAACCATCAATATCATAGCTATTGTACCTACAATTGTGGGTAAATCTAAAACTTCCATAACTAAATTTCCTGAGGCTGAACCTAAGACAGATATCACTAAAACTAAACCAATTAAATACGTTATTTCATAAAAGATCCATCCTCTACCTAAAATTTTTATTAAAAAAGATCTATAGTCATAAGATCTAAATTGACGCGATAATTCAAATGTACAAGCTAAAACAACACACCAAATAATTGTGGCAACAATCATGCCTAAAATTCCATTTTTTGGTCCCAATAATAAAAAAAATTCTACAAGTTCTCTTCCTGTACCATAACCACCCCCAATTACTAAAGATTGAAAAATAAATCCCGGAAGTAAATACTTTTTAAACCAACTATTACTTAGCATAATAAAAATTAATCCTTGTACCCGGGTCCCTTCACAAATCTACCTGGAGTAGCGCCTGTATGATTTCCATATTTAAAAACCTGCTCTCCATTTACAATTACATGATTGACCCCAGTGCTAAACTGATGGGGTTGATTAAAAGTTGCATAATCTTGTATTGTGTTTTGATCAAATATTACTATATCAGCATAGTATCCTTTTTTAAGCATTCCTCTACCTTTTATTTTTAAAGTTTTTGCTGGATTTGATGTTAATTTTTTTATTGCTTCTTCAAGTGGAATTATTTCTTCATCTCTAACGTATTTACCCAATAGCCTAGCAAAATTTCCGTATGCTCTAGGATGTGTGTTAGATTCTAAAAATTTACCTTCAGGAGTCATTGAGCCTGCATCAGAACCAAATCTTATCCATGGTAAAGCAATTTTTTTCTTTATATTTTCTTCTGACATAATAAAATAAACAGTTGCAACCCTACTTCCATCTTCAATAACTAAATCTATCATTGTCTCAACTGGATCTTTATTTAAAATTTGAGATGCTTCATCTAGCGTTTTTCCTGTTAAATATCTTAAATCAGGATTAGCAAAACCAATTAAAATTATATTTTTAGCTGAACCAGCCTGCAAGTATAAATTTTCCCATTCATCTGTTGGGGTATTAATTTCATTAATTACTCCTGCTCTAATATCTGGATCTTGCAATCTTCTCTTCCACTCTAAATAGCCACCTTCTTGTACCCATGGTGGCATTGAAGCATCTAACCCAGTTGCACCTGCAGTATATGTATACATATCAGCGGTAATATTTAAACCTGCTAATCTAGCAGAATCAACCTTATCAATAACCATATCTAACTTATAGTGATTATCTTTTCCACCAGCTTTTAGGTGATAAATTTCAGCATCTATATTAGCTTCAGAAGAAATTCTTATTAGTTCATCAACACTTTCAAGAAATCTATTTCCCTCACTTCGAATATGAGAAATATACATGCCTCCGTATTCAGAGGCAACTTTACAAAGCTCTATCAATTCATCCGTTGCAGCATAAAATGCTGGAGCATATATCAGAGATGATCCAATTCCTAGTGCTCCTTCTTCCATTGCCTGCCTCACCAACATTTTCATAGAATCTAATTCTATTTCAGTAGGTGGCCTATCATCATACCCGATCTGATGTACTCTTAAAGTTGTCGCTCCAACAAAAGATGCAACATTTGTTGAAACACCTTTATCTTCTAAAAATTGTAGGTATTCTCCTAAAGTCACCCAATTTAGCTCATATCCAGTATCTCCAACACTAAGACCATTTGCTTCTCTATTTTTTTGCATTTCAACATTTAAAGGACCCATTGAAACACCTTCACCAAAAACCTCTAAAGTAACCCCTTGCCTAATATCACCCTGAGATCTTCCATCAATTATTATATCATCTACTGCCCAGCTAAGCATATTAATAAAACCAGGAGATACAGCTTTTTGATTTGCAAAAATTATATTTTTAGAAACTAAATATTTTGATTCTCCAACATATTCTATCTTATCATCTTTAATTCCTACGTCTCCAATAAAAGGTTTTTGACCGGAACCATCATAAACTAAACCATTTTTTATCACTAAATCGTAGTTTACAGGCTTAATAATTTTATAAGAATTATCCTTTTCCCCATCAAAAAACCAGATGTATATAGTAAATATTAAAACTACTAAAAAACCTATATTTGAAATATTTTTCTCCATTTCTACTAAAGTTAAGAATTAATAATAATATTAATCCTAATGTTGTTAAAATTAAGGACTTACTGCATCCACAACAGTTCTAAATCCTGTATGTAAAGATCCTGTATCAGGACTACTTTTCATTCTCATTGAATTTCTATAACCACTACAATAAGAATCATTACACAAGAAACTCCCCCCTTTCATAACTCTCTTTTTTATATAAGGTTCGTCAGGATCATAACTTACATTTGGTCCATCTGGGTTATTGGAAATTTCATTTGCAGTCATTTTATAGTAATCTATATGATACCAATCTTGACACCATTCCCAAACATTTCCAGCCATATCATAAAGCCCATAATCATTTGGGAGATATGATTTTACTGGAGCTGTATATAAGTACCCATCAGTACGTTCATTATTATAAGGAAAATCACCTTCCCAACTATTTGCCTTAGAAATTCCTTTATTAATATGTTCATTTCCCCAACTATAAATTTGATTTATTTGACCTCCTCTAGAGGCATATTCCCACTCTGCCTCAGTAGGTAAACGTTTTCCTGCCCATTTACAGTAAGATTGAGCATCATCCCAACTTATATGTACAACAGGATAATTATCTTTTCCTTCAATATTACTTCCAGGTCCAAATGGATGTCTCCAATGAGCCCCTATTGTCCATCTCCACCATTGAGAATAATCTTGAAGTAAAACGGGACTATCTGTTTGAGTAAAAACCAAGGAAGCAGGAGCTAATACGCTATCGGGTGGTCTTGGTGTACCTGGTGGTAATGATTTTTTAATTTCTTCCCAATCAGGAGCAATTTCCGCTGTAGTAACATAACCTGTAGCGTCAACAAAAGCTTTAAACTGTATATTAGTTACTTCCGTCGCATCCATCCAAAAAGAATTTATTTTAACTTGATGTTTAGGAAATTCATCACTTCCAACATAGCCTTTCTCACCGTCAACTTTGATGTTACCATCTGATCCCATTTCAAAATTTCCACCCTGGATAAAGACCATTCCTTCTTTAGAATTTTGAGTTCCATTTACTGCACTATCTAAATGAGAAAATCTTTCTAAAGGTGTTGGCATACACTGATGATTGCTTTTAATATGTGAATCATCACTAGCTGATTTACATGAACAAATAGCAATTAATATCAATAGAGCCAAAACAATTGAATTATTCATTTGTCTTAATTTTTATGTTTCTAAATTCTACAGGATGACCTTCAGATTGTAATGAAATATATCCTTCCTTTAAAGGATTGCCTATTCTATTTATATAGTTACTTGGAACGTTATCTCCTCCTACCCTAATATTTGTATAAGTTAAAACTGTATCATTATCGATAACATGATGAATTAATGAGTCAGAATAAACTATCACTTCAACCTTAACCCAGTCATCTTCATGATAAGTTTTTGAAGTTGAATTAATACAATGAGCTTTTGCTTTCTTTGAATTAATATCAACATCTGTTCCAGGCGTACAAATATTAGCAGTAGTTCTTTTATTTGTTCCTAATCCTCCCAATAATTGAGTTTCTGCACTAACCGGAAAATCTTGTTCAATCAACATGGTTTCAGGATCTTGACAATGAAGCATTACTCCACTATTCTTTATTGACCATCCTGGAGCGCCCTTTAAATGACTACCACTGAACTTATATTCTAAACTTAAATGATAATTTTTATATTTCTTTTTAGTATAAAAAATATGACCAAACTTATCATCAAAAGATTCATAATTTTCATATGAAACTTTCAACGTTCCATCTTTCACCTTAAACGTATTATTAAAATTGTCACCTAATTTATGGCCTCGTATTTTTATTTTCCATCCATCTAAGTTCTTACCATTAAATAGATATTCCCATTCATTATTCTTAGATAAAAAAAAAGGTAATAAAATTGCAAAAATGTATGTAAAAAAAATATTCATTTATTCTTCATCAATGTAACCAAGCCTAAATCTCTCTATCTCTGACTTAACATGTTCTTTAAGAAATATTTCTTCGACTTTCTTAATAATAGTTGGATTAGAATCTGCCAAATCATTAGTCTCTTTTAAATCCTTTTCTAAGTCATACAATTCAATGGACTTATTTCCTTTAAAAATATTATTTCTAATTGCCTTCCATTTTCCTAATCTTATAGCCTGTTGACCATTATATGCAGGAAATTCCCAATATAAATACTCATGATGATTTTGATTTCCCTCATTTAATATTGTCGATTTTAAACTGATTCCATCAAGGGTCTTAGGATAAGGAATTTTAATCATATCACATATAGTAGGAAACAAATCGTAAGTAGCAGAAATTTCATTTTCTACCCTATTATTTTTTATTTTTTCTGGCCATGAAACGATAAATGGTACCCTTATACCACCCTCATAAGTATACCCTTTCATTCTACTTTTATCATTTTGAAAAATTCCAGTACTATTAAAATAATTAGCATCAACACCACCAGCATAAGTTGGACCATTATCGCTTGTAAACATAATTATTGTATTTTCATATATCCCCTCATCCTTTAATTTCTGAATGATTTCACCAACTTGAATGTCAATATATTCAATCATAGCAGCATAAGCAGCTTTTGGATTTCTATGAGGAAAATATCCATTATCTCCAAGGTATGGTTCTTCATTTCCAATTAAATTTTTATACTTTTCTATTAGTGGCTTAGGGACTTGTAGAGGAGCATGAGGTAATGGAGACGCATAGTAAAGAAAAAAAGGATCATTTTTATTCTCATTTATAAATTCTAATGCCTTCTGATGCATAAGATCTGGAGCATAGTCATTTTGAAAAAATAAGTCATAACTACTATCATCATATGGGTCAGCATCTTCATCCAGTTTTGTTCTAGGCGATACCAATTCGTTATCCAAGAGTACTTTATTTTCATTTTCCCATAAATGAGGAGGATATAGATTATGTGCTATTCTCTGACAGTTGTAACCATAAAAATAATCGAATCCCATAGTCGTTGGTACAGAAGTTGAGTTTGGACCACCTAGACCCCATTTTCCAACCATACCAGTCTTATAACCACCTTCTGACAGCACTTTACTTAAAGTCGTAATACTTTGTTTAATAGGATATTGACCCTCTAAATTAGGATCTTCAAACATCTTTTCATAACTCCACACATCACCCCTTTCACCCCATTCATGATTACCCCTTATGTAAGTATGACCCGAATGCATTCCTGTTAATAGAACACTTCTAGACGGGGCACAAACAGGAGATCCTGAATAAAATTGAGTAAATAGCACTCCATTATTGGCTAAGGCATCAATATTTCTTGTCTGAATTATTCTCTGTCCATAAACCCCTAATTCTCCATATCCTAAATCATCAACAAAAAACAAAATAACATTTGGATTTTTTTTAGAAAAATCAGGAATGAACATCTCACATGAGAGAAAAAATGTAGAAGCAACAAGAAAAATAAATAATCTCTTTACCATATAATGAATATAATAAATTTTTTAAGATTATTAATTTATGGTCTCTATTAAATAACTAAAATTTCAAAATAATATTCTTAATGAACAAAATGTTAACGATTTATAGTTAATCTTGAGCTTTAATTTTTTAAAACTATAAATTTATTTACAATGAAAAATATTAATTTAATGACTTTAGTAGCTTTTTTAGTAGGTTTTGTCATAGCATACTTATACACAGCTGATGGAGTCGATATTGACAATGCAGCTAGTGATCATGATCATAACACAAATGAAAATTATGCAGCAAATTTAGAAGTTGCTCAAAAATTTATGCAACTGCATGAAGTTGAAGATTTAGAATCTCAAATTGCTTTACTTTCAGATGACTTACAACATGAACCCCCAAGATATGGTTCAGAGATGCAAGATAAAGATGGCTTTATTAACGATATTAAAGGATATCAAGATGAATTCGAAAACATGGATTTTAATGCTACATACTGGTTACCAGGAAGTGATTCACTTGGTAATTTAAATGGAAGTGTTAGAGTTTATGGAGTATGGACAGCTACACATACTGCATCCCAAAAACCTATAAATTTAAGGTCTTATCATTACTGGGATTTTGATGAAAATGGTTTAATTCTTACTACAGGAGATTACTTTGATGCTACTGGAATGATGATGTCTTTACAAGACTAAAAATTATCAACTTATAATATTAAAAACCCAACTAAACGTTGGGTTTTTTTATGAAGTAAAAAATTACCAAAAAATAATTAAAAATGTTAAGATTATAAAAAGAGAGGCTGAAAATATTAATGCATTAGTACTTTTCTCAAAGAAAGGCCATGTTATCTTATGATTTCTTTGAACAATAATTAATATAACATTTAATATTAATAATAAGATACACATATTGCTCATTAAATCAGCTTTTGTTATTACCTGAACACTTGACATTGCGGAATCAACAAAATATCTATTTCCAATAGCACCAAAGATTGCTCCTAAATTTATTGAAATTCTAGATTCAAATTCCTTACGTGGAATAAAAAAAGCAAGCCAAGAAATTATAAAAGCCATAAATGATCCGCCAAATAATTTTATAAATAAATATGACCCAGACCTATCAATTGTGATTTCATATGATAGCTTTGTTCCAACTTCTTTTCTAATTAAATCCGGAGCAAATTCTGCCTCATATGGTGTATCAAAATAAGTGACTTTTGGTTCAATTGATACAATTTTATAGCCATCCTTTAGATTATTCATTTCTTCATTGAATGATGGTGGAAAAGATTTTGATGGAATTAATTCTATAAAAGAAGTGTCTCTATAAGACAAAAAATTTATCTCTAAACTTTGCACATCAAAAGGATACTCTCTAAGATTCCACTTATGGTAAAAACTATTTTTAATGTTATACTCATATGCATACTTCTCATATTTTTCATCGTCATCATATCCCCAATAATACCAATTTGATTTTTGTTTATCCATATCCTCCTTAAGCTCTAACTCAATATAATCATAGGGATATAATGGGATAACATCTCCATTTTTGGTCTCAAAAATTGAATCGTAATCTGTATAAGCGCCAGCAATTAAATAGCTAGTAAAAAAATTATTATTAACTTCTAGATCATATATATCTGCCACATGAAGTTCAATTTCATAGGATATAGGAAAAGAAATAGAATCTTGATTGGTCAACTCGACATATGGAAAATAATCCCCTGTCCTAGAGTAGTCTACAGAATCACTCTCTTGGAGATCTTTAGAAGATAAAAAACTAGAAAGAAATAGAAAAAACAAAAAAAATAATCTTTTTAAATACATAAAAACTAATGGGTATCAAATCAAATTTAATATTTTATCTTTTTCTATACTATAAATCTTAAAATAACATCAACTCCAAGAAATAATAAACCATATTTTAAGCACCGTCCAGTATTAAAGAAATATCTTCCCAAATAAGCTTTTATCTCTCTATTACTACCTTAACTTTATTTACTTCCTTGTCCGTTGTAATGTTTAGTAAATAGATACCTTCTATAATATTGGATACATTAATATTTA
>JAPYTU010000049.1 GCA_029940715.1 Cytophagales bacterium | reverse complement strand
ATAGTTTTAAAAGTAGAGGAATTAAATCTACTGTTGGTTCTCAAACTGAAGTTACCATTGCAGCAATGATTTTGGATGCATATAAGGCTCTTGAAGTTTTATCTAATCATCCTAGAATAGATAAAGATAAAATTTCAATTACAGGTTGGAGTTTAGGTGGAGGAGTAACTTTATTTTCAGCATGGCTTCCACTTAAAAATGCAATAAATAAAAATTTAAGTTTTGCTTCACATCTTGCGTTTTATCCGCCTTGCTTTATAGATCCTGAAAATACTGATTTTTCTCAGTCCCCAATACATATACTAGTCGGTGAACTCGATAACTGGACACCATCTCAACCTTGCTATGAACTGGTTCAAAAATTAGAAAACAAAGCAAATATTGATATTACTATTTATGATGATTCTCATCATTCATTTGATAGAATTGCTCCAGTAGTAGTAAATGAAAAAGCATATAATTTTACAGATTGTACTTTTCGATTAACTAAAGATGGTAATGTTTTAATGAATTATATTGATATTCCCATGTCAAATCCATTTCTTCAGAAGTTAGGATTTATGCTTTGTGTGAAAAGAGGAGTTAGTTTTGGAGGAAATCCTATTGCTAGAGAAAAATCTTTTGCTTTTGCTAAAAAATTTATGTCTCAAACAATTTTAAAATAATAATCTACAAGATTTAGTAAAATACAACAAAGTTTAAATCTATATTTTCATCAGTTGAAATACCTAATAATGTGGGTGGTTTGATTTCAAAGTCTGTCATTAAAATACTAAAATCTCCAGTTATTTTGATTTCATTTTTTAAAATTTCTTTTTTAACCTCAAAAGTTATTTCTTTACTTACTCCATGAAATTTTAAAATTCCTTTTACTATTAATTTATCATTTCTTTGTGAAATAGCTGTACTTGAAAGGCTAACATTAGGGAATTTTAATGCTTCTGTAACTTCTATTGTATTAGAGTCTCTATTACTGTTTTTGCTATCAAATGAAGCAATTTTAACTACTACTGCAAGTTCTTTAATATCCATCTTTTCTCTATCTAGTAGGATAATTGATGAAACCTCGTTACTTATGGCATCCCAGGCATGTAATGGATGTTTCATGGAATATGAAATGCTTGACTTCTTTTTGTTTACATATATCTTTTCAAATTCAGATTGTTGAGCATAAGAGATAGTAATTGAAGAAATAAATAATATTATTAAAAAATAATTTTTCATAAAATTAAAATTTTATAACAATCATGCTAGCCGCATAAGATCCAAATGCAGTATATGCAGCTGCTCTATGGTAGCGTTTAAGGTTGTAATTAGTATCTATTTTATTTGCAAGAATATTTGTTGCTACCATGCTTGAGAAATGTATTACTGCTAAAATTTTATGAATTTTTATGTTGTTTAAGCCTTTTTTTTCATTAAACATTTTTGGAGGAGAAAAAAGAGGGATGGCTGCAGTTGAAAAATAACTAATGCTTACCATTTCACCCATTTTTTTATGTGTATTTTTTACGTTCATATTACCTTTATATAATTGTGAGCCAATAATACCTTGAGCTAGCATTCCACCTAAAGTTAAAAAGCCCAAATATTGATGTACTTTAAGCATAGATTTTCTGACTTTTAGTTCATGTTGCCTATTTTCGGGCGTTAATTTGAATTTATTAAAACTTCTCATTAATCCTTTTTTACCCCATAAAATTTTTTTAGTTACTAGAAATTTTTCAGGCAATAAAGGAATATTACTAGATTCAATAGACTCTAATTCATTTAGTAAATCTTGAGCGTTATTTTGAGAAGAAAAAAAGAGTATAAACAAAAATGAAATAATAATAATTCTCATAATATTGTCTTCAATTTAACCAAAGATTTTATTTGTAATAAAAACAAGAAAAATAATATTTCTTAAAATTCTTATTTAGATTGTAATTATAATTATTTTATTATGAAACACATAATGACTCAATTTAATATAAATTTTTTAATAGTATTAAATCTTTTATTAATACTAATTTCTTGTAATAAAAAAGAGTTTACTAATGAAAAAGAATTCACGAATCCTAATGGATATGTTGAATATTTAAAGACAATAAAAGAACATCCTGATGGAAACAACTATTATCCTGGATACAAGCAGGTAGAGTTAAAAAGGATGTTAGAAAGAAAAAATAATTTAATTGCTAATAATAGCGATGAAGATAATAATTTTTTGTTTGGTGCTTCCGCTGCTGCTGTTTCTACCTTTACAGAAAGAGGTCCAAATAATGCATCTGGTAGAACTAGAGCAATAATTGCTGATGCTGCTGATCCTTCAGGAAATTCCTACTATGCTGCAAGTATTGGAGGAGGAATTTGGAAGGGTATTTATAATGTTAATAATCTAACAATGTCATGGAGCAATCTATCACCCCAAATTGAAAATTTAGATTTTGTTTCTTTAGCACAATCAAAAAGTAATCCATCTGTTATCTATGCAGGAACAGGAGAGAAGTCTTTAAGCGGTCATGATAACGGGAGTGGTATTTTTAAGAGTTCCGATGCTGGTTTAACATGGGTGAATATAGCTCCACTGGATTCTGAAGGAAGAATAAATCCTAGGTTTTCGAATGTTTATAGAATAATTGTTGATCCTAATAATTTTGATGTTGTAATTATTGCTACAGAGAAAACATATTATTGTGATTCTTATATATACAAATCCACTGATGGTGGAAATTTATGGAATGAAGTGTATAGTTCTTCTGGATGTTATAGAATAACACAGGTTATTGCTGCACCAAGTAATTTTAATATACAGTATGCAGCTGTTATCGGTGGGGATGTATTAAAATCATCCGATTCTGGAAATACCTGGACTAGGACCAGTCACTTCGCTGGTGAAATAAGTTATAATCGTAATGAAATTGTAGTATCTCATTCTAATCCAGAAATTGTTTATGCTGGAATTAAAACCTATGAAAATTTTCCGTTTGCATTAAATGTTACCTATGATGGAGGAAATACTTGGCATCATGTTAAAGAAAATGAATCTATTGGTAATCCTGATTATAATCTAGATAATTGGTTAGGACAGCAAGGCAATTACAATAATTTTATAGCAATTAATCCTTATGCTGACTCAGTTGTCTATGTAGGTGATATAAATATACATAAGTTTACTATTTTAGATGATACGTCTAAAATTTCATTGCACATTACAGATGTTTATGAACAAATAAATTCTGACGATATACATAAAAAAAATGGATACGTTCATGGTGATCAACATACCATGACTACATTTTCTGATGGTAATGGTAAGTATAGATTAATTGTTGGGAATGATGGTGGTCCAGCAATATCTAATTTAAGTTCAGATCCTGGTGTTAATGATAATGATTGGCAAGCAACACAATTTATGTGGGCTTGGGATGTTTCTCGTTCTGATAAACCTCAAATTGATATTGGTTATAGATCTACGCAGTTCTATAGTGCTACTAAGGTTAAGGGAAAAAATCAATATTTGGGAGGAACACAAGATAATGGTTCTTACCTGACAGATGATCCTAATTCATTAGGGCCTCAATTTGCTACGAGGGTTGGTGCCGGAGATGGATTTGAATCTATAACGCATTGGGATAATCCTAATCTAATGATGATTACTTGTCAATATAATTGTGCTGGAATTTCATATAATGGTGGAATAAATGGACCCTATTCTTTTCATGGAACTGATGGATTTAAACAAGATGATGGTGATCAATTTTATTCTAAATTATCTACTTCAAAACAGGATCCTGATATGATATATGGAACAACATCTAATGGTGTTATAAGAAGTGAAAATTTTGGAGATGATTGGGAATATATTGTAATAGAAGATAATGATAGACTGAATACTAGATATTCAGGTGATGACGTAGAAGTTTCTCAGGCTAATCCTAGATTTGTATGGGCTGGTGGAGCGGTATCTGAAATTAATGGTTCCAGCTTGTATTTGTCAAATGATTGGGGAAAAACCTATTCACCAGTTCCAAGACCAGAAGGTATGGATTGGGCTTATACTTCAGGAATTTATTCCCATCCAAATGAAGATTCTACTGTTTATCTACTTTTCTCATATTTTAATAGATCTAAAATTTATGAATCGAGAGATCTTGGGAACTCATGGAGAGATTTAACTGGATTTCCATCAAATTTTGAATGGGGGACTTCTTCAAATGGTTTTCCTGATGTTGGCGTTGAGTCTTTTGCTGTTATGCCTTTTGACAGTGATGTTATGTGGGCAGGAACGGAAATTGGTATAATGGAAACTACTGATAGAGGAGAAACTTGGAATATCGTATCTTCAAATTTACCATATGTAAACATTCATGATATGAATGTTATGGATCAAGGACAAATTGTTATTGCAACGTATGGTAGGGGTATTTGGACAGCAGAAATTCCAGATCTTTTAAATTGGGAGCCAAAAGAAGCTTTATTGACATTATCAATTGATGGAAATCAAACAGCATCTTTGGATGAAAATTTAGGATCAGCTATAATAACAGCAACCCTTTCTAGGGAGGTTTCACCTAGTAATCCAGCACATATTGTATTGTCAAGAGCTGGTACTGCTTCCTCTTCTGACTATAGTTTCAATAATACTATAATAATTTCATCAGGAAATACTGGAACAACTACAATTAATGTTATTCAAGATTCTGATGATGAATCTGATGAGACGGTTATTATAGGTATTTCGTCTCTTACTAATGCCAAAGAGTTAGATACGCAAGAACTTACGGTTACTATTGTGGATGATGATGTTGTTGATGCACCACCTTTTGTAAGTATTGGTGTAGATAAATCTAATATATCTGAAAATAATGAAGTATCAACTATCACTGCTACACTTGATAAAGCCCCTAATTCTGGTGATGTAGTTGTATCATTATCAACAACTGGTACCGCTTCTTCTTCTGATTATAGTTTAAGTTCCAACACCATAACAATTTCTTCGGGAACTACTGGAACATCAACAATAACTTCAGTTCAAGATTCTGAAGATGAATCTGATGAGGTAGTAGTCGTAGAAATTTTATCTGTTACAAATGGAAATGAGCTTGAAGAACAGCAAGTAACTATAACAATTAATGATGACGATGAACCCATATTAGGTTTTGAGAATGGAAACTTAGAAAAAAGTGTTAATATTTTTCCAAATCCTACTTCGGGGATTATTAATGTAAGGTTTGATGAAACGTGGTATGGCGAAGTCGATATTAAATTAATAGATATTTTTGGAAGAGTTCAGTACATTAATAGAATTAATAATTCTAATAGCATATTAGAACATCAGATAAACATATTAAATAAAAATGATGGAATTTTTCTTTTAGAACTGCTTCAAAACGATAAAAAAGTTGTAAGAAAAATTGTTAAAAAATAATTTTTTTAAAATTCTTCTTTTAATAAGAATTAGTTAAAGGTTTTAATTAACAATAATATGCTTAAAATATTATCTGGATCCGATATAAAAAATTTAGATAGGTATACAATAGAAAAACAAAATATTACATCACTAAAATTAATGGATAGGGCTGTAAACGTTTTTTTGAATTGGTATACATCAAATTACAGTTCTAAAAAAAGTATAAATATATTTTGCGGAGTAGGTAATAATGGTGGGGATGGATTACAAGCAGCTTGCATTTTGAAAGAAAAGGGATATAAAGTTGAAATTTATATCGTTGGTGATTCTAAAAGATTTACTAAAGAATGTTTATATCATTTAAAGAATGCTAAAAATAAAAAAATTAAAATAGTTTCAATAACGAATGAGTTGCACAGTCAAATTTCTAATAGTGATGTTATAATTGATGCAATTATTGGATCTGGTTTATCAAGAAAATTAAATGCATCAACATCTAAATTGGTTGACTATATTAATTCTTCTAATTCTACAATAATTTCTATAGATATACCAACTGGTATACCATCAGATTCTTTTATAAAATCAAATTTTATTAAGGCTAATTTTACTCTCACATTTCAACTTCCTAAGTTATCTTTTTATATGCCTGAATATTCTAATTATATTGGTAAAATTATAGTTCTAGATATTGGATTGGAAAAAACATTTATTGAAAATGCTGATGGAATAGCATCTTTTATTGAAGAAAGAGATATAAAAAATAAAATGCTTTTTAGACCTAATAATTCTCATAAAGGAAATTTTGGACATGGATTAATTATTGCTGGTAGCAGAGGTATGATGGGAGCATGTGTGCTTGCTTTAAGAGCATCATTAAAGTCAGGAATTGGTTTGCTTACATGTTATACTGCAAAAAAAGGTGAAATAATTGTTCAAACTTCTGTGCCTGAAGTTATGACTATTGTAGATAACGAGATGGATGCTATATCTTCATTTCCTCCACTAGATCCATACTCTGTAGTAGGAATCGGACCAGGGATAGGAACATCAAAAATTACAATAAATATGTTAGAGGATTTTTTTAAAAATGTCAATGTTCCGGTTGTTATAGATGCTGATGCAATTAATATAATTGCTTCTAACAAAGAAATTTTAAATTTTATGCCAGAAAATTCTGTATTAACGCCACATCCTAAAGAATTTAAAAGACTAGTTGGTGAATATGCTGATTCTTATAAAAGAATTGAACTTCAAAAAGAGTTAAGTAAAAAATATAAAGTTAATATTCTTGTCAAAGGAGCTTATTCAACAATGACAAATTCTTCTGGTGAATTATTTATTAATTCCACTGGTAATCCAGGTATGGCTACTGGTGGTAGTGGAGATGTATTAACGGGTATTATAACAGGACTGATTGGAAGAGGTTATTCTTCATTTGATGCAATGATTATTGGCGTTTTTATTCATGGTTATGCGGGTGACATATCTAAAGGAGAATTAGGAGAAGAATCGTTAATGGCTAGTGATTTAATTGATAATCTTCCAAAGTCTTTTAAAAAAATTATAGATTAGAGAAGTGAAAAAATTTATAATATTTTTTTTTCTATTAACTGCATGTTCAAAGAATGATAGTAATGAATTTTCTGCATTATGGACTATTAAAGAAGTAGATGCAGATTCTAATACCTCAACCGTCCATCTTGAAATAGAAAATAATTCAAACATTCAATTAAATAATGGTAACTGGTCTCTTCATTGGAATCAGTTGGGTGGTGCAATTGTGAATTCTTCTCTCCCTAATGGGATTGTATCAAAAAGAGTTAATGGTGAATACTATATAATGAACTTTTCTTCTGACTATAATATAAGTCCTGGAAATAAATTAGAATTAACTTTTAAATTAAATGGAATATTAAATAGAATCATATATGGTCCAATAGGTATTTTTATTCATTTAAATAAAGAAAATACCAATTATGATGTTATATCTAAAATAGATTGGAAAAAAGCAAAAGGTATTGAAAACCTAAATTTACCTAATGCTTTATCAAGATTGGAGGATAATAAGGATATAATAAATATTGATTATAATGATTTAGGATTGGTAATTCCAACACCAAAAAAAATAATTTTAAATAAAGAAGAAGTTAATATTCCAAAGGATTTTAGCATTTATCTTCCTAAGCTATACATTGAAAACTATGGAATTATTAATGCTATACTATCTGATGAAATTGGTATTAAAACAAAACTTACAAAATCTACAAGTGAGTCAAATATTTTAGTGTTTCATGATGATAATTTTGATGATGAAAATTACTCTTTAGATATTTCTAATAACCTTTTTAAGGTAACTACATCATCATCATCGGGTCTTCTATATGGGATAAATTCTTTAGCTCAATTGCTTATGAACTCTAAAATTGAAAATAAAACTTCTATTCCAAGTTTAAGTATTATAGATGGGCCTAGATTTAAATATAGAGGTATTCATTTTGACATATCAAGGAATTTTTATGGAGCTGATAAGATTAAACAACTCCTCGATTATATGTTCTATTTTAAGTTAAATAAATTTCATCTAAACATTACTGATGATGAGGGCTGGAGGATAGAAATACCAGGCTTACCAGAATTAACAGAAGTAGGTTCAAAAAGAGGATTTACAGTAGATGAAAGTCAGAATTTAAATCCAGCTTATGGTTCAGGCCATGATGTTAACAAGTTACCAGGTTCTGGTTATCTTAAAAGGGAAGAATTTATTGAAATAATTAAATATGCAAATGAGAGAAACATAGAGGTTATTCCTGAAATTAATTTCCCTGCCCATTCTAGAGCGGCTATTAAATCAATGATAACTAGATATAATCGATTTATGGAAATTGGAGATGTAGAGTCTGCTGAAGAGTATTTATTAACTGATTTTGAAGATCAAAGTGAGTATATTTCAGCTCAAAGATTCAATGATAATGTAATATGTGTTTGTAGAGAAAGTAGCGTTAGATTTTTTGAAAAATTGGTAAGTGAAATAGAAAATATGTTTTTAGAAGCAAATTCTGTGATAAAAACTTTTCATGTAGGTGGTGATGAATTACCTTATGGTGCATGGAAAAAATCTCCTATATGTAACGATTTTTTGTCATTAAATAGTGAGGTTAATTCTGTTGAAGACCTTCCAGTATATTTTCTTATAGAGATGATGAAAATATTAAATGAAAAAAATATATCTATGGCTGGTTGGGAAGATGTATTGTTGCTACACTCAGAAAATGCACAAAATGCTACTAAAATTAACACTAAGTTTTTAGGTTACAATATTACTCCTTATGTATGGAATAATGTTTGGGGAGGTGGAAGAGAAGATATGATTTATAAGTTTGCAAATATGGATTTTAAAGTAATTATGAGTAATTCTGCTGCTTTTTATTTTGATATGACTGATGATAAGGATCCTGAAAATTTTGGTCTTAGTTGGTCAGGTCTTGTTAGCTATAAAGATGCTTGGCTTACTGAACCATTAAATGTATATGCAAAAACATATCTAAACTCAGAGTTTGAAAAATTTAGAAGAGATGATAATGTAGAGTTAGAAGTAGATAAGATAAGTAATTTTCGAGGCATTCAAGGGCAAATGTGGACAGAAACGGTAAGAAATAAAGAAATATTTGATGAGTTAATGTATCCAAACTTAATAATTTTAGCTGAAAAGGCCTGGTCAAAGCAGAGCGATTGGTCAAAAAATTTATCTAATTTAGACATTGATGAAGTGATGAATAGAGAGTGGAGTGATTTTGTGAATACTCTAGGACATAGAACTCTTCATCATTTATCAGTTTTGTTTGGAGGAGTGGATTTTGATTTACCAAAACCAGGAGGAATAATTATTAATGATACTCTTTTTTCAAATACAATTTTCCCTGGTATGGATGTGAGATTTACTAGAGATGGTTCTGAACCTTTTTATGATGATGATATATATATAGGAGAAACTTATGTTGATCCATCTGAAAGTATAGTAATTAGATTGTTTGATAAAAATGGAAGAGGGGGAAGACATATAGAACTAGATAGAATATATATAGGAGAAACTTATCTTAATTTATTAGAAAATAAAGTGTTATAATAATTTGCTAAATAAGAGAAGATAATGATGGTATATATAAATTAGAGAGATATGAAAGATAGATTAATTTCACTTGATGCGCTTAGGGGTTTTACAATTGCCCTAATGATAATAGTAAATGATCCTGGAAGCTGGGATAATACGTATGGACCTTTACTTCATGCTGAGTGGAATGGGATAACATTAACTGATTTTGTTTTTCCATTTTTTATTTTTATTGTGGGTGTTTCAATAGTTCTTTCTCAGAAAAATAAAGGAACAAGCTCTTCTTTTTTAAAAATATTTATTCGTTCCTTAAAAATTTTTAGTCTTGGAGTATTTTTAGGTGTAATAGGTGGTTTCCTTTCTTATTTAGTAGGGATGGGTGAACTGATAAGTTTATCAGACATTAGAATTCCTGGAGTACTTCAAAGAATTGCTATAGTATATCTTATTTGTGCTTTTCTTTTTAATAACACAACATGGTTACAACAATTTTTTATTATGCTAATTCTTTTAGTTACTTATTATGTGCTAATGCTAAATGTTCCAGTTCCTGGAATTGGTCCTGGAGTTTTGGAGCCTGGTAAAAATCTTGCAGCTTATATTGATAGTCTTTTAATACCTGGTTCTATGTGGCAGGGAACGTGGGATCCAGAAGGTCTACTTAGCACTTTACCAGCTATAGCTACAGGTATTAGTGGAATGCTTGCAGGTCATCTTATTATATCATCTATTTCTATGAAAAAAAAAGTTATTTGGATGTTTTGTATAGGAGTTTTCTGTTTACTTGATTCTTTTGCTTGGGAATTACTTTTTCCAATAAATAAAAATTTAT
>JAPYTU010000048.1:5629-10406 GCA_029940715.1 Cytophagales bacterium | reverse complement strand
GGCATTTCTATAATACTATTTATACCAAATGTCGATTTGTTTTGAAGAATATAAGAATAAAATTTTGGACTTAGAAATGATGCAAATCCAAAAACCAATTGAGCCAAAATTGAATAAAAAGCAAAATTTTCTCCACTAACAACAACTCTTAGTAAAGGGTTAATAACAACTTGTAAAATTGCCATCCCTGTTCCTATCAAAAAAAAAGAAATAATTAAGCTATAATAACTAGGAAAAATTGAAATAGAAAGAGCTCCAAATAACGATATTAAAAATCCAAAAATGATCATTCTCTTTCCTCCATATTTTTCCATATTTAAACCTGCAGGTATTGAAAAAACACCGTAAGCAAAAAAGAAAGATAATGGCAATAAAGAGGCTAATAATAAACTTAAATCAAATATTCTTATAAACTCTGGAATAACGGGGCCAATTATGTTAGTTATAAAAGAGATAATAAAAAACACCACCATAACAAGGGTGACAATAATATAATTGAATTTTTTTTTCATAAACTAAATAATTCTTAAAATATTTATTTTATTTTTTTATAATTAAATATTCCATTTGGCTGAATAAATGAAATCTCAATAACTTTTCCTTTATTATCAATTTTAAATTCCAACTTATAACCATCTAAAATTTTAAACGCAAATTTATCAGTAGCAATAGAATATAATTCGTACTCTGGCTGACCAGGTACAAAAACATAAAGCACATCACCTTTTATATATGTGTTGACAATTATATCAGCACTAAGTTCATAGTTACCGACATATTTTTCCAATGTTTCTTTATCAACATCAATTTTATTTAACTTTCTATCAAAGACAATTGGATTTTCGATAGCAGGCTCAAAATGTGCACTTAAAGATTCAATATCTCCCTGACCATTTGCAGAAAAAGTTACTAAAAATTCATTATAAGAAATGTCCATATCAACTTTACCATCAACAACTTCAACAGGTTGAAACGTATCATAATGATAATGATTAAGCCACAATTTCAAATAGGGAGAAATTGCAAATAAAGAATCATTTTCCACTATCAATTCAATTGTTCCATAACCCAAATTTGTATAATTACCCACGTACTCTTCCAGAAAATGAGATGACTTTGTTCCTTCTTTTTTGTTTGAAGTAAACATTTTTTTTGCTTCTATCTGAGTTTTTTTAGCTTCTTTAATATCTTTCAACGCAATTTTAAGCCAATCTGTCTTTTCTACTTCAAGCATTCTGTCTACTATAATATTTCTTGCAATTGAAGGAATGCTAGATCCCCCTTGATTTGCCAAAATAACTACACCTACACTGTCCGATGGAAAAAATACAGCGCTGGCCTGAAAACCATCAATTGAACCTCCATGTTCCACTCTGTAATGACCTTTATATGAAGAAAGTGACCATCCAAAACCATAGTTTGCAAAATGCAATCCGGGTCTATCATCCATTGGAAGCCTAGCATCCATCACATTTTGAGAACTTATAGCTTCCCTAACATATGAAGCAGGTAAAATTTCTTTGTCACCATATTTTCCTCCATTAATCCACGTAATTAGCCACTTAGACATCTCGTTAACACTGCTATTTATACTTCCCGCTGGTCTCATTCCAGCAATCTTATAGTAATCAGTTTCTTTGTGCCCTTCCAAATAACCAATGGCAGCATTTTCTTCCTCTTTCATTTCTTCTATAGAAAGATTGGATCTTATCATTCCCAATGGCTCAAAAAACATGCTTCTTATGTTATCCTCCCACAGGTTTCCTGTAATTCTTTCCCCTATTACCCCTTGCAGCAAAAACATAAAATTGTTGTAGTAATATTTATTCCTTACACTCGTGAATGGTTCATGGTACTGTATTCTTGCAATCAAACTATCCTTGGAAAAAGTAGGAAAAAAATACCAAGAAAAATCGTGTCTAGGAAGTCCCGTCCTATGACTCATCAAATCCCTTATCGTAATCATATCATTCATCTGAGCATTGTAAAACCTCAATTCTTTCACATAATCAATTGGACTATCTTCAAAATCAAGCTTTCCTTCTTTATTTAATAAACCAAGTATGGAAGAGGTAAATGCCTTAGTGCATGAGCCAATAGCAAACAGGGTGTTAGCATCTACTTGGATTTTATTTTCATAATCTCTGTATCCAAATCCCTCGGCATATAATACTTTATTTTTTTCAACTATCGCAACAGCAAATCCCGTCTCATCTAAAGATTTTAAAACTTTTTCTAGCTCACTATCTAGACCTTTTAATCTATCATCAGACTGAGCAAATAAAGTATATGAAAATCCGTAAAAAATAAGTAATACTAATAGTAAATTTTTCATATTAATTTTTGTAATGTTGTTAAGAAACAAATCTAATTAATTATCTTAGCAAAATTTTTTTTTTAAATTAAAGTTCAAATAATGAATATTAATTACACAAAACAACAAATTAAATATTATCAAAACTATCCTATCAAAGGTGTAGAATATATCGACCTAAATCCAATTTATAAAAATCCGAAAGCAAGAAACATATTAGTAGAAGACTGTATTAGACTAATAAAAAATATTGAATTTGACTATTTTGCCCTTATTGAATCGAGAGGTTTTTTAATTGGTTCAATACTAGCTGATAAACTTGAAAAAGGCATAATCCTTCTTAGAAGTAAAAAAAATAGACTTCCAGGCAAAATATTTACAGTAAAACATAAACTAGAATATGGAGAGGCTATAATGCAAGTTCAAGAAGGAACTGGAAAAGTTTTAATTTTTGATGATGTTTTAGCTACTGGAGGAACAGCAAATGGAGCATTCAAAGTTTTAAATAAAGCAGGATATATTCCAATCTTTTCATTATTTCTAGCAGAGCTATCTCAATTTAAAACTATTTGTGATACACCTCACAAGAGTTCAATGATATTATAAATCATAAAACTATAATTTAATAGATTAAATCATAAACCTTAATTATATTTAACTATGGAATTAGAAATCATACTTTTTTTCTCAATAATAATAGTAAACTATGTTTTTTTAAAATATGATATAGTAGAAGCTGAAGATCACCAATTAGGATATTCAGTTGGAGTCGCTATAATCTCGATAGTTCTAGCATTAATCATAAAATCCATATTTATTACTTAGATAACAACTCCAATAACTTGCACTATAACTCTTAAAAAATCAATCAATACATAACGTATGAATATATTTTGCGGAGAGAGGGGGATTCGAACCCCCGGTACGCGTTATTGCGTACGGCAGTTTAGCAAACTGCTGGTTTAAGCCACTCACCCACCTCTCCAATAATTTGGAAAGCAAATATAATTACATCATTTAGACATCGTAAATTTTTAATGATATTTCTATTTGTGAAAAAAAGTTAAATAAACATTAATTTTTCATAGAAAAAATTCAATTACATATTTTTGCTAATAATGGAATACATAAAAGAATTTGGATTTACTGAAATATTATTAATACTGACATTTATTATATTTTATTTAATATATATAGTTAGGTTATTAAGAATCAACTCTAAACTTTCTGTTAGCTTCAAAGGAGTAATAACTAAAATTATTTTTAGATCTACATACTTTTTTCTAATGATAATTGCTTTATTAGGACCATCTTTTGGAAGTAGCAAAAAAGAAATAAAAGTCATTGGAAAAGATATAATGATAGCTATTGATTTATCAGAATCAATGAATGCAAATGATATTCAACCATCACGTTTAGAAAAAATAAAATTTGAACTAAAAAAAATTATAAATGAGTTTAACTTAGACAGAATTGGAATTATAATGTTTTCTAATGAAGCATATATACAATGCCCATTAACCTATGATAAAAATGCATTAAATCTATTTATAGAGACATTAAATACAGGACTTGTACCTAACTCTGGAACCGATTTTGGACCTCCTTTAGATTTATCATTAGATAAACTTTTAGCTGATAAAATTCAAGAAAATGATAAATCAAAAATAATAATACTAATTTCTGATGGTGAAGATTTTGGAGAAAACACATATGAAATAGTAGATAAAATAAAAGAATCTTCAATTAAACTATTTACTGTTGGAATTGGAACATCTCAGGGAACTAGAATAACACTAAGAAATGGATCATTTAAAAAAGATAAAGATGGCAAAGAGGTAATTACAAAACTAAATTCTACATCACTCAAAAAAATAGCAAATGAAACAAAAGGGAAATATTTTGAAATATCAAATCAAATAAATCAAATAAATGGAATGATTTATGAAATCAAAGAAATAAAAGGAGATTTAATTGATTCAAAGTTTATGGATGTAACTAAGAATAAATATTTTTATTTTTTATTTGTGGCGTTGATGTTAATGTCAATAGATTTCTTATTTAACTTTAAAATTATAAAAATATGAAAGTCCTAATTCTAATCTTACTAATTTTATCAAACAATATACTAGAAAATAATATTACTAAAATAAATAAACTAACAAAAAATGCTGAAAAAGCTTTTAAAGAAAAAAATTATAAAGTAGCTATCAATGACTACAATATATTAATTGATTCTTTTAATATATCAAATGAAAAAATACATTTAAACCTTGCCCATTCGCATTTACTTAGCAATGACACTTTAAAAGCGATTGAAAATTATAACATAGCATCAATCACTAATAATAACAAAATAAAATCCATAGCATATCAACAACTTGGAAATATTAATGAAAGCAAAAATAAATTAAAAAATGCTGCTGAATTTTATAAAAAATCAATTCTTTCTAATAATTCAAA
>JAPYTU010000048.1:0-5529 GCA_029940715.1 Cytophagales bacterium | reverse complement strand
TAAAGAACAAGAAAATAAAAATCAGCAAAGTAAAGAACAAGAAAAATCAATAGAAGAAAAATTAAAAGAAGTTAATATGTCTAAAAAAAAGGCAGAAATGATTCTTAATGCATTAAACAATATTGAATTTCAATATATTCAACAACTAAAAAGAAAAGCATCAAAAAAAATAGATAAAAACAAACCTGATTGGTAAACTAAATAATATGGAAAAAGCTATCAAAGCAACAAATTTTAATTTTCCTAAACTTTCTAAAAAATATGAAGGTAAGGTTAGGGATGTATATCATCTAAATAATAAACTGATTATGGTGGTAACTGATAGAATTAGTGCATTTGATTACGTATTACCAAGAGCAATACCATTTAAAGGACAAATTTTAAATCAAATTGCAAAAAAATTTTTAACAATGACTGAAGATATCGTTCCTAATTGGATAGAATCTGTACCTGATCCTAATGTAACGATTGGAAAAAATTGCGAAACTTTTCCAGTAGAAATGGTTATTAGAGGTTATTTAACAGGACATGCCTGGAGAGAATACAAATCTGGTAAAAGAAAATTATGTGGAGTAGATATGCCTGATGGAATGAAGGAACATGACAAATTTCCTAATCCAATCATAACCCCAACCACAAAAGCACAAGTTGGACACGATGAAGATATTTCTAAAGAAAAAATAATTAATAGTTGTCTAGTATCAAAATCTGAGTATGAAAAACTTGAAGAGTACACTTATAAAATATTTGAAAGAGGAAGTGAATATGCTAAATCAAAAAATTTATTATTGGTAGATACAAAATATGAGTTTGGAAAGTTTAATGGAGAAATTATTCTCATTGATGAAATCCATACTCCTGATTCATCAAGATATTTTTATGCTGATACGTATGAAGAATTACAAAATAGTGACAAAAATCAAAAACAATTATCTAAGGAATTTATCAGAGAATGGTTAATTGAAAATGGGTTTCAAGGAAAAGATGGTCAAAAAATTCCAAAAATGAGTGATGAGATTGTAAAATCTGCTTCTGAAAGATATATAGAATTGTATGAAAATATAGTAGGCGAAAAATTTGTTAAAAGAAATACAACTAATATTTTAGAAGAAATAGAATCAAATATCAAACTTGTAATATAAAATTCAGATCTGAAAAATTAAAAAAGTAGTTTTATGAATACTTTTTCAACAACCGAGCAAAATAAACGTAACAATATATTTTTTATTTTATCTGGCATATTTATAACCAATGCCATAATAGCAGAAATATTAGGAACTAAAATATTTGAATTTGATTTTATATTAAATTTTAACATGTCTGTTGGTGTAATCATATGGCCAGTTGTATTTATTACTACTGATATTATAAATGAATATTTTGGCAAAAAAGGAATAAAAAAAATAAGTTATTTTACAATTCTATTAATTATTTATGTTTTTATAATTATCTATATGTCAACAAAATTGACTCCTAATAATTATTGGCTAAATATCAATAATGTTGATAATCATGGAAATCCTTTTAATATAGATTATGCTTACAACATCATTTTTCTCCAAAGTACTGGAATTATAATAGGTTCAATTATAGCATTTTTAATAGCCCAAATTCTTGATGTTATAGTATTTCATAAATTAAAGAAAATGACAAAAGGAAAATTTATATGGTTAAGAGCAACAGGATCCACTCTAATTTCTCAATTTATAGATAGTTTTGTAGTATTATTTATTGCTTTTTACCTTTTAGCACCTAACGATAAAATATGGTCTTTATCTCAAGTTTTCTCCGTTGGCTTTGACAATTACACTTTCAAATTTATTATTGCAATTCTTATTACACCTTTAATATATCTTGTCCATTACCTTATAGATAATTACATGGGTGAAGCTCTAGCAAAAAAATGCAAAAACAGAGCCTCAAATATCTAGAGATATTTTTTATATTTGCTTTAGATTTATGATAAATACAATAAGAGTAGTTTACAAACTAATAAGCTTTTTAATATTGTTTGTTTTAATAGGAACATTCTTAATTTATATTGAAGACATTACCTTAAATCAACATTCATATATTGATGAATCTGGAATTGAACAATTGGGATATACTAAAAAAAGTAATATTCCTATTATAATTTCTTTAATTATTTCTTATATACTAGCTTATCAAATACCTTGGTTTAATAGTAATAAAGATTAACTATTTCTTATATTATCTAATATTATAGCAGAAGATATAGCTACATTTAATGACTCTGCATTTCCATATTTTTTTATTGAAATCCATTTATCAATATATTTAGATACCTCTTTTGAAATACCATTAGATTCATTACCTAAAACTATAATTCCTTTATCAATTCTTGAAAAATTTCTTATGTCATCTCCATTTACAGATGTGCCAATTATATCATAATTTGATTTATTTAAAAAATTTGATAAATCTGTATAAATTGTTTTTATCCTTAAAAATGATCCCATAGATGATTGTACAACTTTTGGATTATAAACATCTACAGTATCATTAGAGCATACTATATTTTTTATATTATACCAATCTGCAATTCTAATTATAGCTCCAAAATTTCCAGGATCTTTTATAGAATCTACTGCTAGTATCAAATCCTTAAAATTAATATGATCTAAATGATAACTCTTCATTTTTAATATGGCTAAACCAGTAAAATTATTTTTTAAAGTACTTACTGAATTTATTTGATTCTCAGAAGCTATAATAATTTTAATTTTAGATAACTGATTTTTATACTTATCATATACCTCTTCTGTAATTATTATTTTTTCAATAGTAAAATTTGATTTTTTTGCTTCTAATATTCCTTTTAGACCCTCAACTATAAATAAATTGTAATTATTTCTATATTTTTTATGTTTTAAAGATTTTACAAGTTTAATTTGAGATTTAGATAACATAATTCTATTTTCCTCTAAATTTAGTCATATTGTTTGAATACATTAAAATATTAGATAATGAGATAACTATTTTTTTAAACAGTTATAACAATGAATTTTTAGATTTTTTAATGCTATTAATAAGTAATAAATATATTTGGATACCACTTTATTTATTTCTTATTTATCTGTTAAAAAAACTAGACTCAAAAAATTTCATTCAAAATATAAGCATATGTGTTTTATCAGTTATTATATCCGACTTTATAACTAGTTCATTGATGAAACCTTTCTTTGAAAGATTAAGACCTTGTTCTAATGAAGATTTAAAATCAATAATCAATATAGTTAGCACATGTAGTGGAAAATATGGATTTGCTTCATCCCATGCGTCTACTACATTTTCACTTGCTACAAGCTTCTATTTAATAAATTCAAAAAAAATTAAATACTTATTTATATGGAGCCTAGTTATCGGATATAGTAGAATTTATCTTGGTGTACATTTTTTTACAGATGTTCTTGCTGGATTTGTTGTAGGAATGATTACTGCAATAAGTATATTTTATCTTTTTAAAAAATGAAAAAATATTTAATTGTATTACTAATAATTTCTTCTTGTACTAAAGAAAATAGTTATAAACTACCTATCTATGGAAGAAAAGTAATATCAGAAAAAACAATAAATGGTGAAAAAATAATAGATACACTTGATCATACTATATCAAACTTTAGTTTTATTAATCAAGATGGTAAAACTGTAAATAATCATACATTTAACAATAGTATATACATAGCAGATTTCTTTTTCACTTCATGCCCTGCAATTTGTCCATTAATGAAAAGTGAAATGATGAGAGTATATAGGAAATATATAAATGAGGAAAAAATCAAATTATTATCTCACACCATTAACCCAGAATTTGATACTGTTGAAAAACTTAAAAAATTTGCAAAAAAATTCGATGTGGATTCCAACAAGTGGCATTTTGTTACTGGAGATATTGATGAAATATATGAAATAGGATTTAAAAGTTATATGGTAACAGCTGCAAAAGATTCTCTTTCACCAGGAGGATTTTTACATAGTGGCGCATTTTTGTTAGTAGATAATAATAAAAAAATTAGAGGAGTTTATGATGGAACTAACAGATTAGAAGTAAATAAATTATTAAAAGATATAGATATTTTACTTAAAGAAAATTTAGATTAAAATCAAATATTATTTTTAATTATCTTTTGAAGATATTTTCCTACAACATCAAACTCAACATTAACTAAATCATTTATTTTGATATATTTTATGTTAGTTTTATTATAAGTATGAGGTATGATTGCAACACTAAACCTATCATTAGTCACACCAAAACATGTTAAACTAATACCATTAATACATACACTACCTTTTTCAACAATAAAATTTGAAAAAGATTGAGATATCTCAAAAACAAAATTCCAACTTTTTTTATTATCGATTATTTCAATACATCTAGCTACATCATCAACATGTCCCTGAACAAAATGACCATCCATCCTATCAGTTACTAATAAACTTCTCTCCAAATTTATTATTGAACCTTTCTTAATAGTTAAAAAATTAGACTTATTCAGAGTTTCATTAACAAGAGTAACTGAATGAGATGTTTTATTAGATTTTGTTATTGTAAGACAAACCCCATTATGACTTACACTTTTATCAGGTTGTAAATCTTTACTTATTGAACTCACAATAGTAATATCAAGATTATTACCTCTTTTTGATATAGAATCAACAATACCTATAGTTTCAATAATACCAGTAAACATTAAATAAATAAATTATAATATTTCAATGCAAACATAAAAGTTAAATTTGTTAGATAAAATGAAAAACATGGAAGAAAAAAAGATAGCAACTCAAAGCACAAAAATTTCAATGAGTGAAATGGTCATGCCTAATGACACAAATAACTTAAATACATTGTTTGGTGGAAAACTAATGTACTGGATGGATATGGCAGCAGCAATATGTGCTCATAAACATACAAGTAATGTTGTAGTTACTGCATCTGTAGATAACATAACATTTAAAGCACCTATACATAAAGGAGATATTGTGACTTTAAATGCATTTATAACAAGAGTGTTTAATACTTCCATGGAAATATTTATTGAAGTAACTGCCCAAAACAGTAATAAAAAAGAAAAAATTGAAAGTAATACTGCGTTTTTTACGTTTGTTGCTCTAAATCAAAAAAGTAAACCTATAAAAGTCAATGAAATATACCCTGAAAATAAAAATGATAAAAAACTATTTGATGGTGCATTAAGAAGAAGACAATTAAGATTAATTCTAGCTGGAAAAATGAAGCCTAAAGATGCAAATGAACTAAAATCTATATTTAATTAAATATTTCATTTAATTTTTTTCCAAGTCTGTTGCCTCTAAGTTCATTATCCTTAGCGATAATTACACCATTAGGATCAAGAAGAAAACCTTTAGGAATTCTATCAATATTATAAATAGTTGCTGCTTCAGATTGAAAATATTTTAAATCTGAAACATTGTACCAAATTAAATTATCTTTTTTTATTGCATTTACCCAATCTGATCTTGACCTATCAAGTGAAACCTGATAAA
>JAPYTU010000047.1 GCA_029940715.1 Cytophagales bacterium | reverse complement strand
TTTATTTTCTGGATAAAAAATTTTTGCCATAACAATTCCAGCAGGAGCATTCATTATAGAAGCTGTTAATAGAATAGTTGCAAATTTTATACTTTCTTGAGAATCACTACCACCTAATAAAGCAACATAAGCAGCAAAAACTCCTCCAGCAATTGTTGCCATTCCACCAGTCATTAAACACATTAATTCTGACTTAGTCATATTTTTAATATATGGTTTTACTAATAAAGGCGCTTCTGTTTGACCCATAAAAATATTTCCTGCTGCTGATAAAGATTCAGCTCCTGATAATTTCATTGTTTTAGACATAATCCAAGCAATAGATTTTACAATGTATTGCAAAAATCCTAAATAATATAAAACTGAACTCAATGCAGAAAATAAAATTACTACAGGTAAGGCACTAAAAGCAAATCCTGAAAATTCTGCATTGGGAAAAAGAAACAAAGTACCTTCTTTAGCAAAGCCAATTATTAAAACAAAAAATTCACTTATTGTTTTAAAAATATTTTCAATAAAAGAAACATTAGATATTAATATAGCAAAAACAATTTGAAGTAAAAGTCCTGAAAAAATTAGTTTCCAATTTATATTTCTTTTATCATTTGAAAAAAAATAAGCAATTGAAATAATAAAAATAATACCAAAAACAAACCTAATAAAATCCATCAATTTCTTTTTTTAATTTCATCTCTAATCCTTGCAGCAAATTCATAATTTTCATCATTAATTGATAAATCTAAGGAATTATTAAGTTCTGATATTGTCATATTACTTAAAGTTTTAACTTTTGATTTTTTATCTACTTTATTATCAACATTAACTTCATCAAATAGTATGCCAGCATCCCTCATAACTTTATCATTAGTATAAACATTAACTCCAAATCTAATTGCAATTGCAATTGCATCAGATGGTCTTGCATCTATTGAAACAGTTTTTTTAGAGTCTAAAAAAAATATCTTTGAAAAAAAAATACCCTCTTTAATATCAGTAATAATGATCTCTGTTACTGAAAAATTAAACTTAGAAGATAAAGATTTAAAAAGATCATGAGTCATCGGTCGATTAGGTACAATTTTTTCTATCTCCATGGCTATAGATTGAGCTTCGAACATACCAATGATTATTGGAAGTCTTCTATCGCCATTCGTTTCTTTTAAAACTAAAGCAAAAGAACCAGACTGAGAATCTACACTTGATGATAATCCTAAAATTTCAAGTTTTATTTTTTTCATTTTACATTATTTTAAAGCATCAATAAATTTTGGAATTACATCAAAAGCATCTCCTATAATACCATAATCAGCATGCTTAAAAAAAGGAGCTTCTGGATCATTATTAATTACAACAATAATTTTTGAAGAATTAACTCCAGCTAAATGCTGAATAGCTCCAGAAATTCCTACTGCAATATAAATATTTGGAGATATTTTCAATCCAGTCTGACCAACATGTTCATGATGAGGTCTCCATCCTGCATCAGAAACAGGTTTACTACATGCTGTTCCAGCATTTAATATTTTTGCCAATTTTTCAATCATTTTCCAATTTTCAGGTCCTTTTAATCCTCTTCCAGCAGAAACAACTATATCAGCATCATTAAGAAGAATATCTCCTTCAAGTTTTTCTTTCTTTAGTGATACTACATTATTAGATAAAGAATTATCATTTTTATTAATAAGGTTTTTTATTATAACAGATTTCTTATAAGAAGTGCTGTTTATAATATTTTTGTTTAAAACTAAAATACAAGAATTTGAATCTATTTCAATATCAGCCTCAGCTTTACCAGAAAAAATTGTACTTTTTAAACAAATTTTATTTTCAAATCTAGCTACAGAATTTACATTATTTATTAAAGGAAAATTCAACTTAGTAGATAATATAGAAGATAAATATGAAAATGAATTTGTCTTTGGAAAAATGATACAATTAATTTTAAATTCTTCAATGGTTGGAATAATACATTTTAGAATATTATTTTCATTAAAATCTACAGTGTTAATTAAAAAAATTGATACTCCAAATTTACCTAAAGACTCAACTACATCATTACTAATTTTCAATTCCGAAATAGCATAAACATTTTCATTTATATCATTAGCATAAGTTAAAGCCTGTTTTGAAGTCTCTTTTAATTCATTATTATTAAATTCCAAAAATACTAATACTGACATATTATAAGTTTTTTAATTTCAAAGCAACAACCAATTCATTAATATTATTTTCATCTATAATTAATAAATTATCTTTTTTTTCAGGTAAGCTATATTTTTTATAATTTATTTTAGAAAAACACTCAAATTGGTCAATGACTTTAAGAGGTTTTGTTCTTGCATTCATTATTCCTCTCATATTTGGAATTTTCCACTCAGCAATTGGCTCCTGACAACCAAGTACTGCAGGTAAAACAACTTCTAAAGTTTCTATACCATTATCTATTTCTTTCTTTATAAGAATTTTATTTTTATTAGAATTTAAATCTAATTGAGTAACAGGAGACAATGAAGGAATACCTAATAATGAACCAGTAATGTGATGAACCTGACTTGAATTAAAATCTATAGATTCTTTACCCATCAAAATTATATCAAAAGGATTTTCATTAATAAAACTAGATATCTGATGAGCAACAAATAATGAATCATTGGGAAAAACATCAATTCTATAAGCATCATCTGCACCTATAGCTAAAGCTTTTCTTAAAAGAGGATCATTCCTTTCAAGACCAACATTTAAAACAGAAATATTTATGCTATTATCTTTTTCTTTAAGTTCAACAGCTCTGGCTAAAGCATAATCCTCATATGGACCTATAATATACTGAACACCATCTGAATTAAATTTTTTATCATCATTTACAAATGATATGGTAGAAGTTGTATCTGGAACACACGAAATACATATTAAAATATTCATAATATTTTAAAAAGGATCATCATTTGTTTCTTGATCATTATTTGCCTTACTCTTAAATTTACTAACTTCTCTATTATCCAAAGTGGAAAAGTCAGCAAATTTAGCATATCTTTCGATAAACTTTAATTTAATTTTACCAGTTGGTCCATTTCTATTTTTTCTAAGTAACAACTCTGCAATACCAGCAGTCAAATTTCCATCTTCATCTTCAGTTATATCATATCTATCTGCCCTATATACAAATAATACCATGTCTGCATCTTGTTCAATTGAACCAGATTCTCTCAAATCAGATAAAACAGGTCTTTTATCCCCCCCCCTTGTTTCAACTGCTCTACTCAATTGAGAAAGTGCTATCACAGGTATATTTAATTCCTTTGCTACTGCTTTTAAAGATCTTGAAATTGATGCTATCTCTTGTTCTCTATTTCCAGAAGTTTTACCATATTCACCAGACATTAATTGCAAATAATCTACTATAATACATTGAATGCCATGCTGAGATTTTAATCTTCTAGATTTTGCCCTTAACTCTAAAATACTTAATGCTGGTGAGTCATCTATAAATATTTTAGCATTATTTAACTGATCAGTTTTATGTAATAGTTGTTGCCATTCATAATCTTTTAAATTGCCTTTTCTAATTTTATCACTATCTAACTCTGCTTCTGCAGATATTAATCTGTTAACAATTTGTAAAGACGACATCTCTAAAGAAAAAAGTGCCATTGGCATATCATGATCAATAGCAGCATTTCTTATCATTGATAATACAAGAGCAGTTTTTCCCATAGATGGTCTACCAGCTATTATAATTAAATCAGACTTTTGCCAACCTGAAGTAATATTATCTAAATCAATAAATCCAGAATGAACACCAGTAATACCATCTTTTTTTGTTTTCTTAGATTCAAGTTCATCAATTGCTTCTTTCATTAAATTTTTTACTTGATCATAATTTTTTCTTACATGAGATTCTGATATATCAAATAAAGATTGTTCTGCATTGTCCAATAAATCAAAAACATCAGTAGTATCCTCATATGCTTCTTTTTGTACTTCTCCAGAAACCTCAATTAATTGCCTTTTAATAGATTGTTCTAAAATAATTCTAGAATGAAATTCAATATTTGATGATGAATTTACGCGAGTAGTAAGCTGGGAAACGTAATAAGAACCACCTACAAAATCTAACTTTCCGTTTTTCTTTAATTGATTTGTTACTGTTAATAAATCAACTGGTTCTGAATTATTAAATAAATCAATAATTGCTTGATAAATTTCTTTGTGAGAATCTTTATAAAAATTATTAGGTTTAAGAATATCTATTACATCCGTCAATGCTTGCCTCTCAATCATAAGTGCACCTAAAACAGACTGTTCCAAATCTAATGCTTGAGGAGGGAGTTTACCTAAGTCTACATTCGTAGATAAACCTAAATTTTCTCTCCTTATTTTTGAAATTATTCTAGGGTTATTTTTCAATTATTTAATATTTAAACAAACCTACTTAAAAATATAAATTCCGAAGAAAATAAAATTTATAATTATCCATATATTATCAACAAGGAGAAAGTATTCATAATAATTTGTGTGACTATTTATTATATTTAATTTTGAAATAGATGCAAAAAATAAAACCAAAAAAAATTCACATAATTTCTATTGGAGGCAGCATAATGCATGATTTAGCTATAAATCTAAAATCAAATGGAAATTTTATAACTGGTAGTGATGATAAAATCTATGATCCTGCAAGAAAAAATCTTAGAATTCATAATATTCTACCTAAAAAACTTGGGTACTATAAAAATAACATAAAAAATAATCTAGACTTTGTTATAATAGGTATGCATACAAAAAATAATAACATTGAATTAAAAGAAGCTAAAAAATTAAACATACCAATTTTTTCTTATCCAGAATACATAAAAAAATTATCACAAAATAAACAAAGAATTGTAATAGCCGGAAGCCATGGTAAAACAACAATTACTTCGATAATAATGCATGTCCTTAAATTTTATAAAAAAGATTTTGATTACTTAGTAGGCGCCAAAGTTAATGGTTTTAATAAAAATGTTAAATTATCTAATAGTCCAATTATAATTATAGAGGGCGACGAGTACTTAACTAGTCCACTTGATAAAAAACCAAAATTCTTAAACTATGACCATCATATAGTTCTAATAAGTGGAATTGAATGGGATCACTTTAACGTATTTAATACATTTAAAAAATATTTAAAACAATTTAAAAATCTAGTAAAAATAACACCAAAAGCTGGTGAAATAATTTATAATGAAAATGATGAAAATATAAAAAACATTTTAGAAAATGATATTGATGAAAACATAAATAAAATACCATATAGTGAATTGCTATTTATTAAAAAATATGGAAAAACATTGTTAATAAATAAAAATAAAAAAATTCCAATTAAAATATTTGGTAAACATAACATGCAAAATTTAGCAGGAGCTCAAAAAGTTTTAAATCAATTAGGAATTGAGAACAAGCTTTTCTATAAAGCTATAAAAACATTCAAATTACCCCATCAAAGACTTGAAATTTTACACGATGAATCTAACAAAAAAATATTTAGAGATTTTGCACATTCCCCATCAAAACTTAAATCCACTATTAATGCAGTAAAAAATCAATATAAAAAAAAATTATTAAGCATATATGAACTTCATAGCTCGAGTAGTCTAAACAAAAAATTTTTACCTGCATATAAAAATTCTATATCTGAATCAGATTATTCTATTATATATATATCAAGTAAAATATTATTTGAAAGAAATTTAGATAAAATATTAAATTCTGATATTAAAAATTTTTTTAATGTCTCAAATTTTAAAATCTGTAGAAATCCAAATGATTTATTGAAGCATATTTCTAATAATAAATTTGTTGATTTTAATTTTCTTTTTATGTCTTCTGGAAATTTTGATGGATTTTCAATAAAAGAATTTATACAAAAAAACTAAGAATGAATTTAACAAAGCCTTTAGTGATATTAGATTTAGAAACTACAGGTTTAGATATAATAAATGATCGAATTGTTGAAATATCAATGATCAAAATAAATCCAGATGAAACAAAAAATGAAAAAACAATAAGAATAAATCCTAAAATTCCTATTTCAAATGAAAGTAGTTTAATTCATGGCATTTATATTGAAGATGTTATAGATTGTCCTTCTTTCAAAAATACTTCTAATGAAGTATTTCAATTTATTAACAAATGTGATATAGGTGGTTTTAATGTTTTAAAATTTGATCTTCCGTTACTTATTGAAGAATTTATAAGATGTAATCTGCATTTATCCCTAAAAAACATAAAAATAATTGATGCTCAAAGAATTTTTCATTTAATGGAAAAAAGAAATTTAAGTTCTGCTTATAAATTTTATTGTAATAAAGAATTAAAAAATGCCCATAATTCTTACAATGATGCACTAGCAACTTATGAAGTAATAAAGGAGCAAATTAATAAATATAAAGGTCAAGAAGTAACTGATTTAAAAGGTAATATCCTTGGAAAAATTTCAGAAGATATTAAATCAATAGGTTCAATAATTGATAATAATATAGTTGATTTAGCAGGTAGAATAACTAAAAACAAAGAAAATATAGAAGTCTTTAATTTTGGAAAATATAAAAATAAAAGTGTAAATGTAATTTTTAAAAAAAATCCTGCATATTATCACTGGATAATTAAAAGTGACTTCCCTTTAAATACAAAAGAAAAATTTACTGAAATTAAATTAAAAGGAATTAGTTCATAGTTATATTAATATTTCTTTTTAAGTTTTTATTAATATCAATTTTTACTTTGATAAACTTTATAGGTATTAGTTTCATAGCAATTTGTGGCCATTCTATAAAACAAATTTTATTAGAATACACATACTCATCAAAACCTATCTCCACTAACTCATCAATTGTTTTTATGCGATAAAAATCAAAATGATATAACAACGATTTATTTTGAATTTTATACTCATTAATAATTGAAAAAGTTGGACTTAACACTTTATCAAATACTCCAATATTCTTACACAATGATTGAATTAATGTAGTTTTTCCTGATCCCATTTCACCATAAAACAAAAAAATATTAGAGTAATTATTACATAAAATATATTCTGACACCCTATCATAATCCTTGATTTCAAGATTCTCAAATTTCATTCTTAATTATATTTTGATTCTAGTTCTATAAAAGGTATTATCATTTCTTCTAAAGAAATTCCACCATGTTGAAAACTATCTTTAAAATTTTTTGCATGATAATTATAATCCTTTGGATATATTAAATATTGATTTTCTCTACTAAAAACATATGTTGTACTAATATTCTCTTGTGGTAACATAAAATTTTTAGGATCCATACATACAAATAAATCATCATTATTAAAATTTAAATTTTTTCCTTTTTTAAATCTTAAATTAGTATTTGTGTTCTTATCACCTACTACTTTAATGGGTTTATCAACACGCACTGTGCCATGATCTGTAGTAAGGATTACCTTCACATTATGAGAAGATAAAAATTTTAAAACTTCATTTAAAGGAGAATTTTTAAACCATGATAATGTTAATGATCTATATGATTTCTCATCATAAGCTAAGTTTTTAAAAAGTTTCATTTCTGATCTTGCATGAGATAACATATCAACAAAATTAAAAACTAAAGAATTGAACTTATAATTCAATAAATTAGGTAATTTATTAATCAATTTTATACCATCATCATAATGAATAATTTTATTATATGAATGTTTAAAATCAAAACCTTCTCTTTTTAAATTTCTATCTAACAATTCAAACTCATAATTATTCTTACCCTTTTCGTCAATACCCCAAACATCTGATTCAATTTTTGAAATTTCTAATGGTAATAAACTTGAAAAGATAGAATTTCTTGAATACTCTGTAGTTGTCGGTAAAATTGAAAAATATGGTTTTTCATTTTTAATATAAAATAATGATGAAACATAATTCTCAATAATTTTCCATTGATCATATCGAAAATTATCAATAAGAATAAAAAAAATTGATCTATCATCAATCTTTGGAAAAACTAATTTTTTCATAATATCATGGGACATTATTGGTCTATTCCTACTACCCTTCATCCAATTCTTGTAATTTTCTATAACAAAATCACAAAACTTTTTATTAGCCTCTCTTTTCTGACTAAATAATATTTCATCAAATCCTCTTTCAGAAGATTTTTCAATATCTAAATCCCATTTTATTAATTGATTATAAATATTTATCCAAGAATCAAATGAATTAGCTTCATTTATATTTTTAGATAAACTATTAAAAAAATTAGTGTAGTTTGTTTTTAAACTTTGATTAATAATAGACTTATTTTCTAACACCTTTTTAACAGACATTAGCATCTGATTAGGATTTAAAGGTTTAATTAAATAATCACTTATTTCTGAAGCAATAGCCTCATTCATTATATCTTCAGCTTCATTTTTTGTTATCATAATTACAGGAGTAGCAGATGAAATACTCTTTATATCAGACAACAAACTCAAACCTGTTTTACCAGGCATATTTTCATCAATTAAAATTAAATCGTAATCATTATTAACTTTAATATGATTTAATAATGAATATGGGTCATTAAAGGTTATTACATTATAATTTTTTTCTTCCAAAAATAAAATGTATGGCTTTAACAAATCTATTTCATCATCTACCCATAAAATCTTATATATTTGTTTATTCATATAATATTCAAAGAAAATCAAAAATAAGCTAAGTATATAATGAATATTGATTTTACAGTTAAAAAGATAGCCAAAATTTTTAATGGAAAAGTAATTGGTGATGATGAAGTAACAATCAAAGGTATTGGTACGATTGAAAATGCAAATAAAGGAGATATTACATTTTTAAGTAATGCTAAATATATTAATTATTTAGATAAAACTAATGCGTCAGCTGTAATTATAGATAATTCACTTACTATTCCAAAAAAATACAAACCTACTTTAATAAAAGTAGTTAATGCCTATGAATCATTTGCCATATTACTTACCGAAATAAATAAAGCAAATATTTTAGTAAAAAAAGGAATAGAAAAACCATCATATATTAGTAAAAATGCGAAAATTAATAAAAATTGTTACATTGGTGCATTTAGCTATATAGATGAAAATGTGGTACTAAATGAAAAAGTAAAAATATTCCCAAACTGTTATGTTGGAAAAAATACTTCTATTGGTTCCAACACTATAATATATCCAGGTGTAAAAATATATCCAAATACAGTAATTGGTAATAATTGTACAATTCACTCAAATTCAGTAATTGGAAGTGATGGGTTTGGATTTGCACCACAAGAAAATGAAGAATTTATTACAATTCCACAAATAGGAAATGTTATAATAAAAGATAATGTTAGTATTGGTTCAAATACTGTTATAGATAAAGCAACTATAGAATCAACCATTATTAATGAAGGTGTTAAACTAGATAACTTAATTCAAATTGGTCATAATGTTGAAATAGGTAAAAATACAGTAATAGCTGCACAATCAGGAATTTCTGGATCAACTCAAGTGGGTAAGAATAGCATGTTAGGTGGACAAGTAGGTGTAGTTGGACATTTAAAACTAGGAGACTTTTCAAAATATGCTGCTCAGGCAGGAGTTTCAAAAAATACAAAAAACAATCAAACTGTTATAGGATCTCCTGCAATGCCTAAAGATCAATTCATAAAATCATATATAATATTTAAAAAACTACCATCAATTGTTAGACAAATAGAAGAACTAGAAAAAAAATTATCTAATTTACAGTCTAAATGAATACATTTCAATGCACAATTTTAAATAAAGGTACTATTTCAGGTGTAGGATTACATACTGGAAAAGTTGCTACACTTAAATTTTTACCTGAAAAAATAAATTTTGGAATAAAATTTCAACGAATAGATATAGTAAATAAACCAATTATAAAAGCTGATGTTGATAATGTAATTGAAGTTGAAAGAGGAACAACAATATCTGAAAATAATGGAAAAGTATCAACTATAGAACATCTTTTAGCAGCTTTAGTTGGTTTACAAATTGATAACATATTAATCCAAATTGATGGACCAGAAGTACCAATTATGGATGGTAGCTCTTTTGAATTTGTAAAATGCCTTGAAAAATGTAAAATCAGAGAACAAGATGCTGCAAGAAAATATCTTGAAATACCTAATAGCATTTCTTATAAAGATGAAAAAAATAATGTTGAAATTTCTGCCTATCCGTTTGATGATTATAGAGTCACAGTAATGATAGACTATAATTCTCAAGTTTTAGGAAGTCAACATCACACATTAAATAAAGTTGATGATTTTAAAAAAGATATTGCTAAATCAAGAACATTTTGTTTTTTACATGAAGTAGAAAAATTATTTAAGCAAAATTTAATAAAAGGAGGAGATCTAAATAATGCTGTTGTTATTGTTGATAAAGTATTAAATAATAATAAACTTCAAGAAATATCTAAAATGATAGGTAAAAAAGATATAAAAATTAAAAAAGA
>JAPYTU010000046.1 GCA_029940715.1 Cytophagales bacterium | reverse complement strand
GTAACTTCAGTTTGAGAACCAACAGTAGATTTAATTCCTCTACTTTTAAAACTATTTAATTCAAATGTTGCTATACCCATTTCTTGATACATTTCTAAATATTTATAATGATGTTCTCCCCACCCCAAACTACCAGCAACACCAATAATTAAAGGGTATTTTTTTTGAGGATTCAAAGTATCATCTGGAATAACAAGATTACCATACACCTCTTGTTTCTCCTGATTTTCAAGATTTGTTATAACATCATTAAAAGAAAAAGGATTTGCACTTTGAAAAGAAATTTTTTCAGCTGTATACTGAGAATACAGATTAATAGAAATTATAAAATAAAATACTATAAACAATAATTTTTTCATCTCTCCAATCTACGATTATCAAATCAAAATAAAACTTACATTAATCCAAGTTGTTGATAAAAGGCTAAATTATCCATAAAATCCTGTTCCTGTGCTATTTTTCCGTCTTTCATTTTAACAAGTGTAGTTCCACTAATATCCACTTTTTTTCCACTAGCAGGAATTCCAAAAAATTCACCATCGTGTGTGCCCTTAAAATTCCAATATTTTACAATTTTATCTCCTTGTCCAAAAGCATCAATAATTGTGAATTCAGCATCAGAAAATCCAGTTAAATAGTTATTGTAATATGCTTTAAACCCCTCAATTCCGACAATATTTTCTGGCGCTGTAACAGCAGTAACATTTTCATCAAAATAAGTTTCATTTACAAGGTCAATTTGTCTTTCGTTAATTACTTTATCCCATACAGTTTCATACATTTTTAAATTGTCAGCCAACTGTTTTTCAGCTTTTTCTAATTCAAGATGTAGTTCAGAAGGATTATTACAGTTTGTTATAATAAATAACACGAATAGAACAAAAATTCCCCTGAAAAAGATTTTAGTTGATTTTATAATTATATTTTTCATAATTTAAATTTTTATTTAATTAAGTAATCTACTACTATCTAAGAAAAATCCAAAAATGAATTTAATTTTATCAGATGTTTATTTAATTCTAATTATCACTAATTAATTTCCCACCTTTATAGGTTGATTCCCAATCTAATTTACCATTAGATTTCCATCCTCTTAATAATCCATTTGATTTTCCATCTTTATATGTTCCTTCAAATCTTAATTGTCCATTTTCATACCACCTCTGATATAAACCATCTCTCTTTCCATCTTTCTTATAATACTTTTTCCCAATTTTCCCATTCTGATGATAGATTTCATTTAATCCATTATCATTATTAATGTTTTTACTTTTCATATAGTCAATCTACCATTATCAAAGCAGATTTCAAAAAGAGGATTGTTAAAAAAAATGAAATATTTTTCTTATTTCTTCATTAGTTGGTTGTTTTCCATACTCACATATTTCAAAAAACTCAATATGTTTTATTTTCGATAAATCACTATCATGATACCATTTACTAATTATCATCTTTTCATTATCATCCCAATTTCTTTGCGGAGCATATCTCTTTTTTAGCCAAATTAATCTTTTGATAGAATTTGTTGGAATCTCATTTTCTTCAATTCCATTGGTCCATGGTAGCCATTCAAACATTTGGGATTCGTGAGCAGCTAAAGCTTCAATCTTTTGGTCAATAACCTGATCAATTATTACAGAAATATCTTTTCTAAATGGATATGGTTTTTTAAAACGATCTTCCACATATAAAAATATTGGATTTTTTTTCAAAGGAGGTGTATCAGGAACAACATTGGGAACAATCACCATATATGCTGCATCCTGCATCAAAATCCCAGTATTTCTATGATCCGGATGATAATCATTTGGCCGAGGTCCAACAACAACATCAGCATCCCACTCCCTAATTTTCTTAATTATTTGATTTCTTATGTACAATTCAGGTAAAAGCTCACCATCATGATTATCTAAAATATCATATTCTACACCCAATATCTTACCTGCTTTTTTTGCCTCCATTCTTCTTCTTTTAGCAAGCACGCCTCCTCCAATTTTTTGATGACCTGCATCTCCATTTGTTAATGATAAAAATTTTATTTTATGACCCATTTTAGATAGTAAAGCTGCAGTACCGCCGAATCTAATATCGCAATCGTCAGGATGAGCTCCAATTACAATAATATTAATAGATGTAGTGCTAGACTCAGAATTGTTAATTCTCTGGGATATCAACAAATGTGAACTAAATAAAATAAAAAAAAGTATTAACAATCTTTTCATAGATTCAATCTACAATTATCAATGTACATTTCAAAAAAGAAGATTACTAAAATAAAATACCATAACTATTATTCCCTATTTATTGATTATAGGTATATACCACAAATTATTCTTCAAATCAACGCCTCCTTTTAATTCTTCAAGGATTACTCGATCTATAATCACAATACCTTTTTCTGCCATATTAGAAAAATCATCAATTTCTCTTCTAAAATTTTGACGTGTTCTGTGAATATTATACTTATCTAAGAATGTTCTATTAAAAATCTTTTCTACTCCATCCTTACCTATCATAAAACCTAATAATCCTCCCCAAGTAGCTGTTGGATTATCTGAATCCCATCCAGCCAATGAACCAATTTTAATCGTTTCAATTAAATCCCCTTCTCCACAAAAAAGGCTTACCAAACTAGCGGCAAAATTTATGCCTGCAGCAAAACAACCATTACAATAAATATTCCTTGATGTAAGATCATAACCATCTTTACCTTCAACTTGATACCTTTGATAGATATTATCTCTAATACTTTCCCATTCCATACCAGTTAAATATTCAGATTTTACATAATCATACATCTTAGCTGAATAAGAATCTTCAGGTAAAATTTTTCTTGATTGATCAGCCATCCACATTAAATTTTCTTTTATAGTTTTCTCCTTATCAATACTTGATGCTAAAGAATGCATCGAAACATAAAACTCAGAAATCCACTGTGCATTATATCTTGCTGTAGTCTGAATAGGTAATTTTGCCATTTTTATTGCCATATCAGGTCGAGAAGGAGCAAATAAACCAAATATTTCAGTTGTTAATTGTGCATCTATCATATCATAATCTGGATTAATATCAGGATTACTAGTTTCTGGAGGTATTATATCCTGCTTCATTAAATCAAATGCTCTCTGATTAGAAACCCACAAAAAATTTTCTTCTTCACTCCTGATGTGTTTAATCCATCCATCCCTAATTTGCTCTCCCGTTAATAAAGATGTTTTATTTACAAAAAGAAGCTCCTGATACATATACTCAATATCTGTATCATCATCCGCTGGCCATACACCATCCTGCTCAAAAACAAAATCAATGGTTGGAGATAAGTTGCTTGGTTTAGAATTAAAAATACTTGGCAAATCAGGCTTACCCCAATCATCTCTAGTATAAAATTGACCGGTTTTTATTTCTCCAATGTTACCTATTTTATCCATTTCAGTAACTAAACCCGTCATATTAGCAATACACTGAGCAAGCCAAAATCCTTCTAACTTATTAATATAATCAGTTCTAGAAATAACAAAATCGGTATCCTTAATAACATAACCTTCAGCTTCTACAGTCCTATCTGAATTAGAAACGTTTTTACATGAAAACATCAATAAACATATAAAAATGTACTTTTTCATATGTTTATAAATAACGATTAAATTCCTTTTTGAGTTTATCTAAACTATTTGTATAACCCAATAACTCATTTTTAAGAAGTTTAAAAACTTCTCTAGATCCCTTAGTTGGTAATCCATCTCCACTCTCAACACTTTTCCTTAAATAAGCAAGTCTATTATTTACTCTGATAGGAAAATTTAAAGGGTCCTGACCACTTTGATTTTTCACCTGATAAATACTTGACTCAATAGTTTCAAGGTTAGATATTAACGTTTTTATTTTAGCTGATCTGCTAGAAGATTTTTTAGAAATAATACTATCTAAATGTACCTTCATATTCCTTATTTCTATAACACTTCTATTAGCCAAATCTGTTTGGTTTCTAATTTCCATAGCAAAATTAAACTGAACATTAATATCATCATCTGATACATCTATTCTTGAATCCTTAATTAAATCCACAGATGTTTCATACTTTTTATTATTAATGGTCAACTCTATTATATATTTTCCTGGAGGTGCAATAGGTCCTAATTGTGGTCTTGCTGACCATATTATCATACCTTCAAACTCTGTAGCTCCAGGATATCTAAGATTCCATATATATGTATTTAATCCTTTTTTCATTGAAGGATTTTTATTATCTGAACCATACCAAGAAGATTCTTCTTCTGAGGCATCTTTTTCTATCAATCCTTCTTTTTCTAATACAATATTTCCTTTTTGATCAAAAATTCTAATATTTAAAGAAGTTACATCATCTGGTAAATAATATTTAATTTCTGCATTTTGTATACGTCTAGCAGCATAATAAGTATCATAGAGATGAGGTTTATTAAGATCAACTTTAGACATCTCTCTTATTGGAGATATGTCATCTAAAATATATATTGATCGACCATGCGTTCCAACGACAATATCCTTATCGGTAACAATTAAATCAGAAATTTGTGTATCAGGCATATTTAAACTTAATGAAGACCAATTATCTCCATTATCATAAGATACCCATACTCCATGTTCTCCACCTGCATACAATAGTCCAGGAACAATTAAATCTTCTCTTACAACATGAATAAAATCATCTTTTCTTATACCATCAACTATTAAATCCCAAGTTTTACCATAATCAGATGTTTTCCATATATATGGCTTCCTATCATCCATTTGATATCTCTTAGCTGCTATATAAGCAGTTCCTGGATTATGTGTAGACTCTTCAATAATACTAATTCTTGTATCTTTTGGCATATCAATTGGAGTGATGTTTTTCCAAGTTTTTCCATGATCCATTGTTATATGAACAAGACCATCATCAGAACCAGCCCAAATTACATTTTCATCATGATTTGATAATGCTAATGCAAAAACCGTGGCATATATCTCAGGTCCATTCATATCATTTGTTATTATTCCTCCAGTGTCACCTAAAGTATTTGGGTCTGCATAAGTAAGATCAGGACTAATTTTAGTCCAACTTTGACCATCATCTTCTGATACCCATACATGTTGCGAACAAGTATATAATTTATTAGCATTTAATGGAGAAAAGACTATAGGAAATGTCCATTGCCATCTTTCAGGTAAAGCACTTGAGGGTTCACCAGAAAAAAATCTTGGATAAACCTGGATATCTCTTCTATAACCATTACTTCTATCATACTTTGTTAGAAGAGCCCCCTGACTACCGGCATAAAACCAGTCCAATTTATTTGGGTGTTGACTTATGTAACCCGATTCTCCACCACCTATAGCATAGTAGTATTCTTTATGCGGTCCTCTAGCTTGTTTAAAATTCCAACCTTCTGAAGGAATGCACATAGTAGAATTATCTTGCTGAGCACCACAAATCATATAAGGAAAATCTCTAGTTACCATGATGTGATAAAATTGAGAGGTAGGAAAATCCAAATCTGTCCAAGATTCTCCTCCATTCACTGAAACACAACCACCCCCATCATTAGCATTTACCATACGCATAGGATTTTGAGGATCTATCCATAAATCATGGTTATCCCCATGGGGAACAATGATTCTCTTATCAAAAGTTTTTCCTCCATCAACCGACTTATAAAATCCAGTATTTAGTGCATATACTGTATTTTCATCCTTAGGATCGGCATAAATTCTACTATAATAAAATGCTCTTTGTCTTAATTTTCTTTCATCATTAATTAATGACCACGTACTCCCTGCGTCATCAGAAGTATAGACTCCTCCATTATTTGCCTCTACAAGGGCCCATAATCTATTTGAATTTACTGGAGAAACGGTGATACCAATCTTACCTAATGGTCTACTAGGAAGTCCAGAATTTTCTGAAATATCCTCCCACGATTTTCCTCCATCAGTAGTTTTATAAATACCGCAATCTGGACCACCACCAAGCATTTTATAAGGTGTTCTATACACCTGCCAAAAAGTTGAGTATAAAACATCAGGATTATTAGCATCCATAACTAAGTCGATAGCACCTGCTTTTGTACTTTTAAATAATATTTTTTTCCAATTCTTACCTCCATCAGTAGATTTAAAAACTCCTCTCTCAGGATTCTCACCATATGGATGACCAAGTGCAGCTACATAAACAATATCTGGATTCGTTGGATGAACTCTAATTTTGGATATAGCTTGAGTTTCTTCTAAACCAACATGTTCCCATGTTTTTCCAGCATCTATAGATTTATATACTCCATCACCTTGCATAATATTTCCTCTTAGTTCAGTTTCACCCATGCCTATATAAACAACATCGGGATTTGAATTAGAAACAGCAACTGCTCCCACTGAAGAACTCTTTAATTGACCATCTGTCACTGGTTTCCATGTTTGTCCACCATCAATAGTTTTCCATAATCCTCCCCCAACAGCACCAAAATAATATTCGTTTATTCTAGAGGAAGATCCAGAAACAGCAATTGATCTACCTCCCCTATCTGGTCCTATACTTCTCCATTCTAAGTGATTAATTATGCTATCTTTATTAGAAAATGATTGTAGGTTAAAAGGAGAAATAAAGATAATACTTACTAAGATTGATAATAATTTAAATTTCATAATTCTGAATTAAGGTTAAGTTGTTTAAAAAATAAATATATGAAATTTTATTTTATTAAATAAAATAAAAATCTTAAGATATTATTAAATGAGTGATTAATTATTAAATCTCTTTAACCAATTTATCCTCTCTTCACTAAAATAAAACTCTTTAGATGTAACAGGGGGAATATGATGTTCTAATAATGGAATTAATGATTTCTTAGGAATTTTAACTGGATCAGTTGGTATATGAGAACGTAATTCATCAACTATATTTTCATAAGAACCTTGACCTATTAAGTTATACCATTCTTCATTATCATTTTCTAGATTATATAACTCCTCACTTCCATCTACATAATTAATATAATGCCAGGGACCTTTTCTAACAGAGTAGTCTGCAAAATCATAGGTTGTTATAATACTCCTATCAATTTTACGCTCAGGATTTTTAAGTAGTTTAACTAAACTTTTACCTTCCAAATTATTATTTTTCGGCAAATCACACAATTCAACAAGCGTGGGATAAATATCTAATAATGAAGTTAAACTCTCCACATTTTTACCATTATTACTTCCACTTGGTAAAACAGTAATACCTTCAGGAGCTTTTATCATAAGCAAAGTTTTTATTACATTTTCCCATAAAGCAAATTTCCTCCAATGCATCTTTTCACCTAACTGCCATCCATGATCTGACCATATAACAATTATTGTATTATCAGCATACTTGCTCATTTTTAAATTTTCTAACAATTTACCGACCATAGCATCTGCAAATGTGATGGATGCTAAATACCCACGAATTGCTTCTTTCCACTTACCTGCTTCTATAACATTTTTATGATAATTTCCTCCCCTACTAATTAACTCTTTCGCCCTATCTCCCAAATCACTAGTATCATTTTCTAACAGTTCTGGCATTGAAATGTCTTCAAGAGGATACATATCAAAATATTTTTTAGGAACATACCATGGTAGATGAGGTCTATATATACCACATGCTAAAAAGAAAGGCTTATCATGATCTTTTTTTAACATATTAGATATGTATTCAACACTCTTGTAATCACTCGTTTCCTCATTTCCAACAGAGATACCCTCCCAATCAAATGCGTTATACATGTACTTAAAAGGAGGCATATTTACTGGAGCATCCTCAGGAATATAATCTTTAGGCATATTGTTAACTTGTGATGGATAATAATTATTCCAACTATCTGGATGAACCTGTGAATAATGGTATATTTTTCCAGCACCCGCTGTATAATATCCATTATTTTTAAAATACTCAGCAAGAGTTGTAGCTTCAGCCATCTTAGGTACTTTTCTCCAATCTTGATAGTTTGAATACATCCCGGAAGTATATGTATGCAATCCAGTCATCATAGTAGATCGAGAAGGATTACAACCTGGACTTGTGCAGTAATTTTTGGTAAAATTTACAGACTCATTTGAAAAATCTGATAAATATGGTGTAATAACTTGATTATTACCACCTAATGGCTCATTCCAATCATTTAAATCATCAATTGAAATAAATAAAACATTTGGATGATCTATTGTTTTATTCGTACAAGAAATAAAAAAAACTAAAAGAAAAAGAAAAGTTATGTTTTTCATTTTTTATATCTATTATAAAAAAATATTGACAAAGCATATATAATAGGAGTAACTAAAATCCAACATATTTGTGCTTGTAGTGTAATTGGACGTCCTACTATTTCAAATAAAGTAGGATTAAACCATGATCCAAGTGGACTCATAGGGGCCCATGAAAAATCACCATTACTACCTAATTGCATATGATAAATAAATGCCTCTACATATATGTTTTGAATCAAAAACCAAAAAAATAAAATAAAAAAAGCTGGCCATTTCCATTCTAAGAATGGTGATTGCTTACCACGATAAATAAATCGAGCTAATAATAAACCAATCCAAACTACTGTGACATCAGCCAATGAATTCAAAAACCAATTTAAATCAACAGAAATTGCACAAGTCAACATAGCACTCCTTCGTTCATCAACTGGCAAGCCTCCTGCTAAACCATAAGTAAACCATATTTCCCAGCCCAATGCAGCAATAATAAATGCGCAGATCAATGTGTATAATACTGATAAAGAAATTTTTCTAGTCCATAATGAATACAGCATTAATATAATAGGTACAGAAGCAACAAAATAAATGCGTATAACAAGCCACAATTCAAATTTCTTTAGTTCACAAAAATTAAGATTATCAAGCATTACTTTAAAATTTAACTTTTATATTATATGTATTAATTTGAAAATGATATTATATTTTATAAATCTAATGAGAAAACGCAACTTGTTTTGTGTTTATTTAATTCTTTTAAGCACTTCTATTAACGCTCAAACAAATACTTTCAAAGTAATGGCATGGAATATTCTGCATGGAGCAAACGATATTAAAAATGGTAAAGAAAATGTAGTAAAAATAATTAAAGAAATTGATCCAGATGTTGTTTTAATGGTAGAAACATATGGATCAGGTCCTTTCATTGCAAATTCTTTAGGTTACAATTTTCATTTGATTACCTCTGAAGAAACAGCATTAGATGATCCTTCCATAAATTTATCAATATATTCAAAACATCCATTAGGTATGAGAATTGATACAAAATATCCATTCTATTTAGGAGGAATTGAAATTTTGATAAATGGAAAAAAAATTCGTTTTTTTTCTAATTGGTTTCATTATTTACCCTGGAATGACGAACCTGAAAAAATGGGTAAATCGGTAGAAGAATTATTAGAATGGGAAAAAAGTGAACATAAATATAATATGATTCAAAAAGTACTTCCCTATTTAAAAAAATATGGTGCCGAAACAGATTCAATTCCAATGATTTTTGGTGGAGATATGAACACTCTTTCACACAAAGATTGGGGTAATAAAACTAAAAAATTACATAATAATTTGGTGGTTCCTTGGAACTCAACCAAAATTTTAGAAAACCTAGGTTTAATTGACTCATATAGAAAAGAAAACCCTAATCCAATTACGCATCCTGGAATTACTTGGGATAATAAAAAGAGAAATGATTCACATAGAATAGATTATATCTTTTATAAAGGAAAATCCATAAAATCTACAAATTCAAAATCTTATATGAGTTTTTTAAATGAGCCTCTTTTTATAAATGGCAAAGAAATTATCTATCCTTCTGATCATGGATTTGTTGTTACAACATTTAAGTTTAGATAATTTATTATAAAATAAAAAGAAGAAATTTTATAATTAGAACTTTAAAAGAGCAATTGTTTCAAAAGGAGATACAGAAATAGAAAAACTAGCGAATCACGTAATTGAAATTCCAGAGTGGGGTAAGGATAACCGTATAGTTAGATTAACTCATCACAATAGAAGAAGAAGATAATTTCAAGGTAATTATTTTAATTAAATAGCGAGATAAAAATAGAATAAGCATTAATTTAGTAATCTATTTTCAAGAACAACACTACATTATAATGAAAAAAATACAAATCACGATCTTGAGTTTCACATTATTGATGCTATCTAACTGTAAAGAGAATATAGACGAGGTTCCGCAACCTAAGAATGTCATATTATTAATTAGTGATGGTGCAGGGTTATCTCAAATCTCATCTGCTTTTTATTTTAAAGACACTTCAGTCAATTATTCTCGATTTAGAAATATTGGTTTAATAAACACATCATCTTCCCGTGAAGATGTTACCGATTCAGGTGCTGCAGCTACTGCTTTTGCAACTGGAGTGAAAACATTTAATGGTGCTATCGGTGTTGAAGATGATTCGACATCAGTTGAGAATTTAGTAGAAATAGCTTCTTTGAAACACATAAAAACAGGAATTATAGCTACATCGTCAATTACGCATGCTACTCCTGCAAGTTTCTTTGCACATTCAATTTCTAGGGGAGCTACAGAAAAGATAGCATTACAATTGCCAAAATCTGATATTGATTTTTTTGCTGGTGGTGGTTTGCAATTTTTTAATAAGCGTAGCGATCAGTTAAATTTATTAAATGAATTAGAAAAGAATAATTTCAGTATCGATACTGTAGCTCTTAGTGATTTAGATGACATCAAATCAAATCAAAAGCAAGGTTATTTTTTGGCACAAGATGCTATGCCAACTATCATTAATAATAGAGGAGACTTTTTGTCTAATGCAACCGATTTAGGGATTCAGTTTTTGAATAAGGATGAATCTGGATTTTTTCTAATGACTGAGGGTTCACAAGTAGATTGGGGTGGACATGATAATAATGGAGAGTATTTAGTCTCAGAGCTTATTGATTTTGATGATGCCGTTGGAAAAGCACTAGATTTTGCTGAAAAGGATGGTAATACTTTAGTCATTGTGACTTCAGATCATGAAACAGGTGGCTTTACATTAAAATCCAAAACACGACTAAAGGATGACGGTTCTGAATACAGTGATTACAGTGAAATTGATATGGCTTTTTCTATAAAAGGACACTCCGCTACCTTAGTTCCCGTTTTCGCTTACGGACCTGGTTCGGAAGTATTTGTTGGTATTTATGAAAACACAGAAATCTTTCATAAAATCATAGAAGTTACAAAATGGGGAAATCCTGTTGACTAGAAAAATTAGATTTTAATTATTTAATAAAAAACAAAAAGTATTAAATGACTTTGATAAAAATATTAAAAGGGATATATCAAAAGATATAATTGTTGGGAATCTATATTATAAGAATGATAGATTTCATAAAGAAATGTTTTTGAATATGTTTTATGATAAGTTTAGAGATTTCTTTAGTGATTATTTACTAAAGACGAATAATGACGTGAAGTTATTTATTGAAGAACAAAAACGAAAAATCAAAATAAGAAAAATGTTTTGAATGTGTATATTTAATTTGTTCATTAGATATATTTGAACAAAGACCAATAGATGTAAAAGTTTGTAGGTCTTTTTTTGTGTGATTTAAACAACGATTCTTTTTAAATCAAAGATATGTGATTGGAGATAGGTAGTGTATTAAATCGTATTTAAAACGTAGAAAAAACGTATAATTTGGTGTGTGGTGTGGTAATGTTTGTTTATATGGTTAAAGGAATAAAAAAAAATGTAAAACTTAATTAAAGTAACACATTTTATAACTGTAGAATATGTTAAAAGATAGTTTTTTATAAATATATCAAATCATTTTAGCACTTTTATTAATGTGAAAATTTAATTAATAACTCTCATTCTTAAATTAAATGTTTCATTTATTTTTATTGATAAATTCTATAACTATTTCTAAACTTT
>JAPYTU010000045.1 GCA_029940715.1 Cytophagales bacterium | reverse complement strand
AAAAGTTATTGACAATACTTTTCCATCTGGACACAAAATAATAACTGCTCGAGTACAAAAAAGAACACACCAATTTTTATATAAAGATGGAGAAGATTTTCATTTTATGGATTCATCTAATTTTGAACAAATATCGATTCAAAAAAAATTAATTGATCATCCTAAATTTCTAACAGATGGTTTAGAAGTTGACATTTTAATCCATGAAGAAAAAGGAGATATTTTAAGTTGTGAATTACCCCTTAGCATTGAAACTAAAATAATTTATGCAGAACCGGGAGTTAAAGGAGATACTGCAACAAATGCTACAAAAAATGCTAAAATAGAAACAGGAGAAGAAATACAAGTTCCTTTGTTTATAAATGAAAATGACAAAATCAAAGTAGATACTAAGCAAGGAAAATATATTGAAAGAGTAAAATAAATATTGCTAAATTTACATTTATGAATATTAAGGAAATTCAAGACATTATAAATTTTATCAAAAAAACTGATCTTGATGATGTAAGCATTGAAACAGAAAATTATAAAATTCGCGTTAAGAAAAATAATTCTGAAGTAACACAATTAAAAGAAAAAAAAAATATTCCTGTTGAAATAGAAAATGATGAAACAAAACTTACTGAAGAAAGTGAAATTGAAACTAATCACATAACTATCAAATCACCTATGATTGGAACACTTTACCTATCTCCAAATCCTGAAAGTGAACCATATATTAATGAAGGAGATACAATTAATGCAGGACAAACCATTTGTATAATTGAAGCAATGAAATTATTTAATGAAATAGAATCAGAATTTTCTGGAAAAGTAATTAAAATACTTATTGATGATACTTCTCCGGTTGAATTTGACCAACCTTTATTTATAATTAATCCTAGTTAAATTATTTTATTTGATATGATAACTAAAGTATTAATAGCAAATAGAGGAGAAATCGCATTGAGAATTATAAGAAGCTGTAAAGAAATGGGCTTAAAAACTGTTTCTGTCTATTCAACTATTGATAAAGAAAGTTTACACGTAAAATTTTCAGATGAAGCTGTTTGTATAGGCCCTGCATTATCTAAAGATTCATATTTAAATATATCAAAAATTATAGCAGCTGCAGAAATAACAAATTCTGATGCAATACATCCAGGATATGGTTTTTTATCTGAAAATGCTGAATTTTCTAAAATTTGTCACGAAAATAAAATAAAATTTATTGGACCTGATTCCAGTATGATTCAAAAAATGGGTGACAAAGTTTCTGCTAAGAAAACAATGGAAGCTGCTGGTATACCAACTATACCAGGTTCAGATGGTCTTATCAAAGATATTTCTGAAGGTAAAAAAATTGCAAAAAAAATTAATTATCCTATTATTCTTAAAGCAACAGCTGGTGGCGGTGGAAAAGGAATGAGAATTGTTAATAAAAAAAGTGAATTTGAAAGTGCTTGGAATGCAGCAAAAGCTGAATCAGAAGCATCTTTCTCTAATTCAGGTTTGTATTTAGAAAAATTTATTGAAGAACCGCACCATATAGAAATTCAAATTATAGGTGATCAATATGGAAATGTTAGTCATTTATCTGAAAGAGATTGTTCTATACAAAGAAGGCATCAAAAATTAGTTGAAGAAACACCTTCTCCAATTGTTAATAAAAAATTAAGAGATAAAATGGGAGAAGCTGCTGTAAAGGCTGGTAAATTCATTAAATATGAGGGTGCTGGTACAATTGAATTTTTAGTTGATAAATATAAAAATTTTTATTTTATGGAAATGAATACCAGAATTCAAGTAGAACATGGAATAACAGAGGAAGTAACAGATTATGATTTAGTAAAAGAACAAATTAAAGTTGCCAATGGAGTAAAAGTTTCAGGAAAACATTATTATCCAAAACTTCACTCCATAGAATGCAGAATAAATGCTGAAGATCCATCAGCTAATTTTAGACCATCACCAGGTAAAATAACGGCACTACATAAACCAGGAGGTCATGGAGTAAGAGTAGACACACATATTTATTCTGGATATGAAGTACCTCCAAATTATGATTCAATGATTGCCAAGTTAATTGTAAGTCATCAAACAAGAGAAGAAGCTATTGTTAGAATGAAAAGAGCACTCGAAGAATTTATAATTGAAGGCATAAAAACGACAATACCTTTTCACATAAAATTAATGAAAAATAAAAAATTCAAATCAGGAATTTTTACAACTAATTTTATGGAAACTTTTAAATTCTAAATACTTTCTCTTCAAAAGAAATACCATTATATTTTAATTTATTAAGAACTGGAGTATAAATTTTTTTATCAAATGGTAAATTAATTCCCTTAATTTGTAATCCGCTCTCTATTATATATTCAACAAGAATTGCAATTGGAAGACCAACTGTCTTAGCCATAGCAGTTTTAATTTTGTTTTCTCCTCTTACTTTAAGATAAGAAAATAACACTTTTTTAATACCATTTTCTTCAAATATAAATTTATGATACATAACTATTAAATCAACCTCATTATCATTTAATGTCCACTTTTTATTTATAATATGCAACAATATTTCAGCTGAAGTGCCACTAGATAAAAATATTTTTTCATCTGAAAACATACCAATCCATTTCAAATTATTAATTTCGTCACAATCATTTTCTAAATTATATTCATCTTGGATAAATCTTAAAAAAGAAGACTTGTCTTTGGAAAATTTTGTCATACTAAAAAAATCGAAATGACTCATCTTATTTGCATTATTTATAACAAAATCATTATCTGTTAAACCTAATTGAACAAAAATATTCCAAGAACTACAAAAGCTCTTATTTCTTAGTGTTCCTCTTCGCAAATTTTTAATCTTATCAAGTTTATATAAATCTTTATATTTTAGAGAATCTCTATTAGGATAACCTTCAAAATGACCAACTCCAGGAATATTTATATCCTTTATGTTTTTAAATATTTTTTTATAAGGAACAAAAACTTTCTTATAATTTTCAATATAATAAGCATCATCTGATCCTGCTAAAATTACATTCATAGGATTCCAAGTAAATTTATATCCCCAAGGATTTTCCTCTTTATCATAATCAATTAAACCACCAGTATATGATTCGAATTCTAATATTTCAGAAGTAATTTTTAATTCATCTATAACTTTCATTGCAGACATATGATCTATTCCTGGATCAAGTCCCATTTCCATAAATAAAAAAGAATCATTTTTTAAAAAAGAATCATTTAATTTTTTAATGTTTTCATCTAAGTAAGAAGCCGTTATCATATTAACTCCTACTTCCGAACAAATTTGAGCAATTTTAAAATGAAGTATTGGTGGCAATAAACTAATTACAATGTAAGACTTATCAACTAAACCTTTTAAAACATTTGAATCATTAATATTTACTTTTATAAAATTTAAATCTTTAAAATTTTTCTCTAAATAATCAGGTTTTTTATCTGCCAATACAGTAAGATCAATATTTAAATTAAATCTTCTTTCATATAAGTATTCAATTAAAAATGGAGATGATTTTCCAGCTCCTATTATTAATATCCTGTTTAACATAACTTGTTGTTTAGTATATTTTAAAATATTAATCAGATCTTTTAACAACTGTAGAAGATGCTTGAGACTTAGGAAGTATGCTTATATCACTAATACAAATATTATCAGGTCTTTTTATTATGAAATCAATAATCTCAGCTACATCATTTGCTTTTAAAGGTTGCATACCTTTGTAAACATTTCTTGCTTTATCTATATTATTTTTAAATCTAACCATAGAAAACTCTGTTTCTACTAATCCTGGATTAATAGATGTAACCTTTATATTAAAATTATTCAAATCCAATCTCATCCCTTTAGAAATTGCATCTACTGCAAATTTTGATGCACAATAAACATTTCCCTTAGTATAAACTTCTTTTCCTGCTATTGAACCAATATTAATTATTATTCCACTTTTTCTTTTAACCATAAGAGGAACAACTGATTTAGTAACATACAACAAACCCTTAACATTAATATCTATCATCGCGTCCCAATCTTCTAAATTACCTTCATGAATTAAATCAAAACCATGAGCATTACCAGCATTATTAACTAATATATCAATACATTTCCAATCATTAGTTAATCCTTGGATTTTATCTTTAATAACCTTCTTATCTCTAACATCAAAGCAAAGAGATAATATATTAGTTTTTTTAGATAAAGATTTTTCTAATTTTTCGAGTTTATCTTTTCTTCTACCACAAATTATTAATGAACAATAATTTGACAATAATATAGTTGTTGCCTCACCAATTCCTGATGTCGCACCTGTAATTAAAGCTATTTTTTTATTATTATTTAGGCCCACCTTCAAAAGTAAAGAAAACTGAAATATTATGAACAAACAATTTATCAATTGGTAAATTATATTCATTAAAATTATCTGGATTATTTTTTAATAAATTTATTAGTCCTCTAGAATATCTTATTTCTGGAGACAGTTTAAATAATTGAAAAAAAATATCACTACCAAAACCTATTTCTAAGGATAAATCAAAAGATTTTAAATTTAATATATCTTTTCCTGCTTCATCCTTATTTTTTGATCCAATTTCTAAACTTGGTTTTAATCCTCCAAGCATATACATTCTATGATTACCCCTTCTTTTTGATTTATATTTTATTAATAGAGGAAATTCAATTAATGTAGCCGATCTAGTATCAGAAAAAATAGTGCCATCTATATACAAATAATCCATATTAAATTCATAAAAAGCAACTTGTAATAATGTTCTAAAATCAAATGGATAGATTAGATTAAAATCAGAAATAAAACCAAGCTTAAATCCAGGTTTAGAAGAAGGAATAATGCTATGAAGATTTCTGTAATTTGAATCTATAAAATTATTAGAATAATACATCCTATAATACGAAGAATGCAATCCAAGTAAAAAACCATAATGAATACGATTATCATCATAGTTTCCTAAATTTATTGTATTACTTTGGGATTTTGAGGAATAAGAAAAACCACAAATAATTAAAATAATTAAAAAATTCTTTCTCATTATTATATCTAAATATAATACCTAAACTTTAAAATTGAATTAAAATTGCAAAGAGGATAAAAATAATTATGAAAAATATTGAGGCTAAATTCATTAAAAGCAGTTCTAATTTAAAAGAATGTCCAAAAGAGAAATTACCAGAATTTGTTTTTTATGGAAGATCAAACGTTGGAAAATCATCATTAATAAACATGCTAGTAAATAATAAAAACCTATCTAAAATTTCTTCTAAACCTGGAAAAACAAAATTAATAAACCATTTTATAGTTAATAAAAATATATATTTTGTTGATCTACCAGGATATGGTTGGGCAAAAACAAGTAAAAAAGATAGAAAAAAATGGGACAATATGATCAAGGATTTTTTGCTCAAATCAATAAAATTAGCTTTAGTTTTTATTTTAATTGATAGCAGATTAAAACCTCAAAAAATTGATATTGATTTTATTAATTTTTTAGGAAAAAATAATATTCCTATTAATTTAATTTATACTAAATGCGACAAAATTAATACTTCAAATGTTAATAAAAATATAGATAATTTTAATAAAGAACTCCTTAAAACTTGGAAAGAAATACCCACATTTTTTATTACTTCATCAATAAAAAAAACTGGAAGAGAAACTATTATAAATTACATTATAAATACATATAAATCCCTAATAATTAATTAAAATGAAAGGTTTAGTTACTAAATCAACTGGTAAATGGTATGATGTAAAAATTAATAATAAAATCTATAAAACTATTTTAAGAGGAAAGCTTAAAATTGATAATCAATTAACAAATCCAATTGCATCAGGAGATTATGTAGAATTAATAAAAAATAAAGATGTTATTATTAATAATATATACAAAAGAAAAAATTGTATAATTAGAAAATCAAATAGAAATGATAAAGGACATATTATGGCTTCTAATATTGACCAATTATTAATATTATGTAGTATTAAAGAACCATATACAAAAATTAGCTTTATAGATAGATGTCTTGTATCAGCAAATTACTACAACATTAAACCTATAATAGTTTTTAATAAATTGGATATTTTAAACAAAAATGAATTAGAAAATCTAAATATTATTTTAAAAAATTATTTAACTATAGGGTTTGATTCTTTTGTTATATCAGCTAAATATAATATTAATGTCCATAATTTACTTCAAATAATGGAAAAGAATAAAACATTAGTGATTGGAAATTCTGGAGTAGGAAAATCTACATTAATAAATTTATTATGTAATAAATCAAAACAAAAAATTAACCCCATTTCTAAAAAGACTAAAAAAGGAAAACAAACAACAACTTTTTCTGAAATGTTTGAAATTAATGAAAATAGTTTTCTTATTGATACACCAGGATTTAAAGAATTTCAACTTTATGGAATAGAAAAAAATGAAATAAAATATACTTTTCCTGAATTCAATAAATTAAGAGATAAATGTAAATTCAATAATTGTAATCATGAAAATGAACCAAATTGCAATGTCAAAAAAAATATAGATAAAACTATATGGAGAAAACGATATACTAGCTATTTATCAATAATAAAAAACTTATGAATTAATTCATGAATTACATAAAATAAGTCTATTGAATAAAAAATAAACTAATTACTGAAATACATTACAAATTTTTCTATTAATTTCTCTTACTCTTCCTAAATCAAGTTTAACAATTTTTCTATCATAAGTCATAAGTCCATTTACTTCTATCTCCACATCTGTGATTTATGTATAAATAGCTGCAGAAAAACCAGATTCTATCTTTTTATAAAGTTGATTTGCAAGGCTAACATATTGATCAGTTGCTTCTATAGAATTTTTAAATTTTATATATCTCCAATTTTTATCAGGTTGCCAAAGATGACCATCTATTGCTAAACCAATTCCACCATATTCTCCTAAAACATTTACTCTTTCATTATCAAAAAAAAGCATTTTTGGACCTGGATAATTATGTACATCTGTGATATCACCTGTCTTATAATAATTTCCACCACTAGCAGAATTAACTAAACGACTAGGATCATATATTTTAGTCCATTCTGAAATTTCAACGGTTTTAAATTGTCCCCATGCCTCATTAAAAGGTACCCAACAAACAACTGATGGATTAGAATATAAAAAGTCAATAATTTTTTTCCATTCACTTCTAAAATTATCTTCAGATTCAGAGCTTGGAATAAATTCATCACCATCAAAAAATTTATCTCTCTGCCATTTAGGAAAGCGAAAATTTTCTCCATTTGGCATATCTTGCCAAACTAACATTCCTACTTTATCTGCATGATAATACCACCTAGCAGGCTCAACCTTTACATGCTTTCTAATCATATTAAATCCTAATTCCTTAGTTTTTATGATATCATACTTTAAAGCATCGTCAGAGGGGGCAGTATATAAACCATCAGGCCACCATCCCTGATCAAGAGTTCCAAATTGGAAATAATCTTCATTATTTAATTGTAAACGAAAAATTCCATTTTCATCTTTTCTAGTTGATATTTTACGCATAGCAAAATAACTTTTAATAGAATCAACAATTTTTCCATTACTAACTAAATTTATTTCCATATCATATAAAAATGGTGATTCAGGACTCCAAAGTTTTGCGTTATTAATTAATACATCTAAGTTAAATTCAACAGGTGATTTTACTGACGATACAATGGTATTTCCATCTTTAATAATTACCTCAAAATAATCCTTTTCTAATGCTTCTGAACTCATAAGTTTAATTGAGATATTACTTTCATCAACATTTGAAACTATATTAACTGTTTTTATGTAATTTGAATTTACTGGCTCCATCCACACAGTTTGCCAAATACCGGTTACTGCTGTATACCAAATACCATGCGGATTTATAGTTTGTTTTCCTCTAGGTTGAAAACCTTCATCCGTAGGATCCCAAACTTTTACAACTAATTTTTGGTTTTTTTTGTTATTTAAATAAGAAGTAATATCAAATGAAAAAGGATCATATCCTCCTTGATGAGATCCAACAAAAACATCATTTATCCAAATCTCTGATTTCCAATCAACACCTCCAAAATGTAAAATAATATTTCTACCTTTCCATAATTTAGGAATAATAAATGTGGAATGATACCAAAGTTCATTTTCCTTACCTACATTTTTTTGAACACCAGATAAACTAGATTCTATAGGGAAAGGAACCAAAATTTTATTCTTATTAAAATTAGGTTTATTAACTCCAAATTTAGTTATTTCATAATTCCACAATCCATTTAAATTTTTCCACTCATTTCTTAATAATCTTGGTCTCGGATATTCTTGATGAACATATTCAGGATTTATACTTTCAGCCCATTTTGTTATAATTTTATTACCTACAGGTTCCCATTGTGCTTTAACACTAATAAAAAAGAAACAACAACAACAACATAATATGTAATTTTTCATATTAATATATTTAATTTAAAGCCTTTTAATTTTAATTTTTAAATACGCAAAAAGAACTGTCATAAATGGACTTATAATATTAAAAAAACAATAAGGTAAATAAGTTAAAGTAGAAACACCTAACACACTAGAATGATAGGCTCCACAAGTATTCCATGGTATAAGAACTGATGTAACTGTTCCACTGTCTTCAAGTGTTCTACTTAAATTTTCAGGAGCAAGACCTTTTTCTTTATAAAAATTTGAATACATCTTTCCAGGAATGACAATTGATAAATATTGATCTGATGCAGTAATATTAAAAAATATACATGAACCAGCAGTAGATGTGACTAATGATCCGGTTGATTTAACTTGATTTAAAATAGTATTAGCAATTTTTGAAAGAAATCCACCTTTTTCCATAGCTCCACCAAAAATCATAGCAGAAAAAATCAACCATATTGTAGACAACATTCCAAACATACCACTTGATGTCAACAAATCTGTAACCATTTCATTTGATGTCTCTATAGAAACATTTCCATATAATGAAATCATAACACCAGAAAAAATAGAAATCCAATTTTTTCTACCATCTAAAGAGATCTCATAAATAATATTTGATTGAAATATTATTGCAAATAATATACCCAACGCAATTCCAAAAAATAATGCTGGAATAGCAGAGACCTTTTTATATATCAAAAAGATAACAACAGAAGGTGGAAAAAATAAAATTGGAGATATAAAAAATTTTTCTTTTATAGATTCAGATACAATTAATGAACTTTCAAAAGAAGAAGGTTCAACAAATAAAAAACCTGAAATTAAGAATATTAAAAGACATAATATTATTGATGGTATAGTAGTATATGATAAATATCTTATATGTTTAAATAAAGTAGTTCCTGAAACTGCAGGAGCTAAATTTGTTGTATCAGATAAAGGAGACATTTTATCTCCAAAATAAGCACCACTTAAAACAGCACCAGCTATAAAACCATCATCTACCCCTAATGATTTTCCTACCCCCATCAAAGCTATTCCAATAGTGGCTGAAGTTGTCCAAGAACTACCAGTTGCAAGAGAAACAATAATGCATATAATACATGAAGCCAAAAGAAAAATATCAGGGCTTAAAATTTGAATTCCATAATAAATCATAGAGGGAACTATCCCACTAATCATCCACGAACCAGCAAGAGCTCCTACTAGTAATAAAATTATAAGTGAAGGTATAGCAGAATTTATATTACTTACCATACCTTCTTGTAAGGTTTTCCACTTAACTCCGTTAAAATAAGCAATTATTGATGCTAAGGCTCCGGAAAGAATCAATACAATTTGATTACTACCATCAAGAGATAAATTACCAAAAATAAAAACATTAATTGATAACATTACCACTAAAAAAATGATAGGAATTATTGACTGAAGAAATGAAGGTTTTTTATATTTCATTACTTATTTTTTAAAATAATCTTTTGTAGATAATAAAAAAATTCTAATCATTTAATTTAAATTATACATTTTGTGATTGTAATAAAAATTCTTTTATAAAAGGCTGAATATCACCATTCAAAACTTTTGTAACATCATTTCTTTCAATATTTGTTCTTATATCTTTAACTAATTTATAAGGATGTAAAACATAATTTCTAATTTGAGAACCAAAATCTATTTTAAGTTTAGTGTCTTCTCTTTTTGCTTTTTCCTTATTTTTCTTTTCTATTTCTATTTGATAAAGTTTTGATTTTAGCATATTTAAAGCTTTTTCTTTATTTAATAACTGACTTCTTTCTTGTTGACATTCAATAACTAAACCTGACTTTTCGTGCTTAAGTCTAACTGCTGATTCAATTTTATTTACACTTTGTCCACCAGCACCACTAGACCTAAACGTCTCCCATATAATATCAGCAGGATTTATATTTATTTCAATTGTTTCATCAACTTCTGGATAAGCAAAAATGGAAGCAAAAGACGTATGCCTTCTAGCGCCTGAATCAAATGGTGATATTCTAACAAGTCTATGAACTCCTATCTCCGCTTTTAAATAACCAAAAGCAAATTGTCCTTCTATACCAAGAATTGCAGATTTTATTCCTGCAGTTTCACCAGGTTGAACATTAACCTTTTTCACAATAAAATTCTGAGATTCTGCCCACATAATATACATTCTCATCAATATATTAGCCCAATCTTGACTTTCAGTACCTCCAGCTCCTGGATTAATTTCTATTATAGCATTTAATTGATCTTCTTTACTTGAAAGCATTTTTTTGAATTCAAGATTTTCAAGTGATTTTTCAACTTTATTATATTCTAATTCTAATTCATCTTCAGAAACATCTCCAGAAATATGAAAGTCATATAAAATTTTAAAATCTTCTATTGCTGAATTAACATCGATATAAGAATCAGTCCATGTCTTATTTATGCTTATTTCTTTAAGTATTTTTTCTGCTTTTTTCCTATCATTCCAAAAACTTGAACTTAATAAAATTTTTTCTTTTTCTTTAATAATTTTTAATCGATTATCATAGTCAAAGATACCCCTTTAATACCCCTAGACGATCTTGAAGTTTTTTAATTTTATCTATATTCATTATTAAATCTTAGTAATCCAATTAAATAAATCTGGTGATTTTCCGTATTTAATATTATTTAATTCTTCAAGAAATATTGAAGAATATGATTTCAAATTTATTTCAGGTAAATCGTAATCTTTAGATTCATGGCCTATTGTTTTAATAGGAGCAACAGTAGCGGCAGTACCAGCACCAAAAGCCTCCTTAAGTTTCCCATTTTTTATTGAAGATATTACTTCATCAATAGATATTTTTCTAACCTCTAAATTCAAATTTAATTTATTAGCTAAAACTATGATACTATCTCTTGTTACACCATCCAAAACAGTATCACCTAAAGGAGCAGTTATAATAGTTTTATCAATTACAAAAAATAAGTTCATAGTACCAGATTCTTCCAAATACTTATGTTCTTTACCGTCAGTCCATATTAATTGATCATAACCATCTTTTTGAGCTTGTACAGCAGGATATAAAGCAGCAGCATAATTTGCTGCAGTTTTTGAGAAACCTACTCCCCCACTAATTGCTCTTGTATACTTAGTTTCAATTTTTACCTTAACAGGTTCTGTATAATATCCCGCAGCAGGAGCAGTAATAATTATAAATTTATAATTATCTGCAGGCTTAATACCAATATAGGGATCTAAAGCAAAAGTTATCGGTCTAATATATAAAGATGAATTATCAGTATTAGGAATCCATTTTTTATCGATTTTTAGTAGTTCTATTATAGACTTTAAAAATAAATCTTTAGGAAATTCTGGAATACACATTCTCCGAGAACTTATATTAAATCTTTCTGCATTTTTTTCAGGTCTAAAAATAAGAATTTCATCTTCATCATTTTTATAAGCTTTAAGGCCTTCAAATATTGTTTGACCATAATGAAGAGTTGTACAAGCTGGAGAAATACTTAAATTTTCATACGGGAGAATTTGAAAATTACACCATTCCCCTTTTTCATAATCAGCAGAAAACATGTGATCTGAATAATATTTACAAAACTCTAAATCATTAAAATCAACTT
>JAPYTU010000044.1 GCA_029940715.1 Cytophagales bacterium | reverse complement strand
TTTCTTAATCTCTAAAGTATATGCATACATATGATTTTCAAGAGAAACTTACTATATTAACATCATGCCTTTAGCAATCATTAGTCTTGGAATACTTTTATTGTTTTTTCTTATCATCGTATTTCGTCTTAATGCTTTTATAGCTTTTATTGTAGTTTCCTTATCCGTTGGAATTGCCCAAGGAATGGAATTAAATTCAGTTGTCACTTCGATCGAAGAAGGTGTTGGTAATACAATAGGATTCTTGATTATAATCTTGGCATTAGGAGCAATGCTGGGAAAACAAGTTGCTAATAGTGGAGCAGCTCAAAAAATTACAGAGAAATTAATTGAAATTTGTGGTGTAAAAAATACCCAATGGGCAGTAATGATAACAGGATTTATTGTAGGGATAACAATGTTTTACTCTGTAGGATTTGTCATTTTAGTCCCCTTAGTTTTTAACATTGCAATTATCACACGTCTTCCTCTACTATACATTGGACTACCCATGTTAGCCGCACTTTCAGTTACACATGGCTACCTACCCCCACACCCTGCACCTTCAGCCCTTACCATAATGTTTGAAGCAGATATGGGAAAAACACTGCTCTATGGTTTAGCTGTAGCCATCCCCGCCATTCTTATTTCTGGACCTGTGCTAACGCACTTCATTAAAAAAGTAGATGCTAAGCCTCTAAAAGAATTCTTAGCTACTAAACAATTTAAAAAAGAAGAATTACCTAGCCTTTCTAACAGTCTATTAACAGCTCTTTTCCCTGTATTACTAATTGGTGGTTCAACAATTATTCTCGAATTCATTTCAGAGCAAAATAATCTTTATTCATTTATTAAATTCATAGGAAATCCAGTAATAGCTCTACTAATAGCGGTACTCGTAAGCATATATAGTCTGGGGCTTTCTCGAGGAGAAAAAATGAAAGACATCATGCAATCCTTTGCCAAATCCATTTCTGGAATAACCATGATTTTATTAATTATTGCTGGAGCTGGAGCACTAAAACAAATTTTAATTGATAGCGGAGTTAGTAATTATATCGGAGGTCTGCTAAGTGAAAGTACACTTTCCCCATTATTATTAGGCTGGTTAATAGCTACTATTTTACGAGTTTCTATAGGTTCAGCAACCGTAGCAGGACTAACAACCGCTGGAATAGTACTTCCTCTAGTTCAAAGCGGAGGAGTTCACCCAGAACTTATGGTGCTAGCTATTGGATCAGGAAGTCTTATGCTTTCACATGTAAATGATGGTGGCTTCTGGTTATTTAAAGAATATTTTAATTTATCTATCAAAGACACTTTAGCTACTTGGACAGTTATGGAAACGTCCATTGGAATCTCTGGGTTATTAGGAGTATTAATTTTAAACTATATTATATAAAAATGAAAAATTCTGAAACCATTAAAAAACTTGGTCTTGTATTTCCTCCTTCACCAAAGCCTTTAGGTGTCTATCGTCCTACCCTAGTAGTTGATCGTTTTTTATATGTTTCAGGTCATGGACCCGTCAATAATGATGGATCATTAATCCAAGGAAAAGTTGGTGCAAATTTAGACAGAGAAGAAGGAAAAGCTGCTGCTCGTCAAGTAGGGTTAACCATGCTTTCAACCATAATTAATAATTATGGTAATATCGATAACATCAAAAGAGTAGTGAAGGTATTAGGAATGGTAAATGCAACTCCAGAGTTTAAATGGCACCCATTTGTAATTAATGGATTTAGTGAGCTGATGGTAGAAGTTTTTGGAGAAGAAATGGGCATAGGTGTTCGAAGTGCTGTAGGGATGTCACTTCCCCAAAATATTGCCGTTGAAATTGAAGCTCATTTTGAACTAAAACATTAAATGAATATGAAACCTAACCTTGAAAATACATGGTACAATGTACATGATGAAAATAAAATTATCACTCCAGGTCTATTAATTTCTCCAGAAAAAATAAAAGATAACATTGAAGCTATGATTCAAATTTCAGGGACAGCTAATCGCTTATGGCCACATATTAAAACATATAAGATGAAGCCTGTCATAGAACTTCAAAAAGATTATGGCATTAATCGTTTTAAATGTGCAACACTAGGTGAAGTTGAACTTTTATGTAAAGCTGAGGTCGGTCATATTTTATTAGCTATCCAACCCACAGAAAAAAAATTAGATGCTTTTCTAAACCTTCAAAAAAAATATCCAAAAATTCAATTTTCAACTCTATTAGATAACAACAAAAGCCTTAGTTTATTTAATAGAATTGCAACACAAAAAAAACAAACACTTGGAGTTTGGATTGATCTTAATATAGGTATGAATAGAACTGGAATCATTCCAAATAAAAATGGTTTTAAGTTATATAGAAACATTAAAGAATCACAACTTATAAGATTCATGGGGCTCCATGCTTATGATGGACACATACGTGCAGAATCTGAAATAAAAAGAAAAGAAGATTCTGATAATGCCTTTTTATCAGTTCTTTATTTAAAAGAAAAAATTGAAAATCATAACAAAAAATCTATTGATATAATAGCAGGAGGAAGCCTTACCTTTTTACCTCATTCCCAAAGAAAAAATGTATTTCTAAGCCCTGGAACCACACTATTATGGGATGCTATATCTAATAAGTTATGGCCTGAATCACCCTTTCAAATTGCTGCAGTAGTAGCGACTCGTGTAATCAGCAAACCTAATAAAAATATCCTTTGCCTAGATCTAGGTCATAAAGCAATTGCAGCTGAAATGCCCTTACCAAGGGCGATTCTCATCGGTTTAGAAGAGGCGGGTCATATTGGACAAAGTGAAGAGCACTTAGTCATAAAGACTAAAAAAGCCTTAAAGTATGATGTTGGTGATATGATCTATGCCTTACCTAAACATATATGTCCAACGGTTGTAAAATACAATCAATCTCAACTCATCAAAAATCAAAAGTTAATTGGCTATTGGGATATCCAAGCAAGAGACTATAATTATATGCTCACTTTATGAAATTTATTATAGACATTCACCTAGACCTCTCCATGAATGCAATAGAATGGAATAGAGACTTAACTCAAAGCGTACTCCAAATAAACACCCAAGAAAAAGATTTAATTGACAAACCTGATCGAGGTAGGGCAACGGTATCCCTTCAGGCGATGCGTGAAGGAAACATTGGTTTTTGTGTAGCCACTCAAATAGCACGTTATGTAAAATCTAACAACCCGCTACCAGGTTGGAATTCTCCCGCACAAGCATGGGCTCAAACCCAAGGACAACTCGCATGGTACAGAGCAATGGAAAAAGCAGATGAAATGGTACAAATAATAGATAAAAAAGGTCTACAAAATCATTTAGATTTATGGTCTTCTAGTGAGCTCAACAAACCCATAGGCTACCTTCTCAACTTAGAAGGTGCTGATTCTATAGTTACTCTCGACCATTTACATAGAGCTTACGAGCAAGGACTTAGAGCAATCGGACCAGCTCATTATGGTCCCGGAACCTATGCGTATGGAACAGATTCTGAAGGAGGATTAGGAACAAAAGGAAAAGAGTTGCTTAATGAAATTGAAAAATTAAACATGATATTGGATGTCACTCATCTTTGCGATCAAAGTTTTTGGGAAGCTATAGATCATTATAATGGAAAAATATGGGCAAGTCACAGCAATTGTAGAAGTTTAGTCCCCAACCAAAGACAATTTTCCAATCTACAAATTAAAGAGCTAATAGATCGAAAAGCGATTATAGGTATGGCCTTTGATGCTTGGATGATGATTCCCAAATGGCAAAAAGGAATCAGCAATCCTAAAAACAGCAGTTTGGTAATTGAAACAATTATTGACCATATCGATCACATTTGTCAACTAAGTGGAAATTCTAATCATATAGCCCTAGGTACTGATCTAGATGGAGGTTTTGGGAAAGAGCAATGCCCTTACGATTTAGAAACAATCTCAGACCTTCAGAAAATGGATGTGCTTTTAAAAAAAAGAGGTTACTCTGAAAATGACATCCAAAAAATATTAAATCAAAACGCAATTAATTTTTTAATGGGAGCACTCCCCTAGGAATGGAATAAATTATTATATATTTAAAATTATTTTATGTCGAAATTTAGTTTAATAGGAAAAACAGCAATTATTACTGGTGGTGCCAGTGGTATTGGAAAAGCTATTTCTAAAATCTTTGCAGAGCAAGGAGCAAAAGTTCATATTTTAGATATTAATAAAGAGGGAGCAACTCAAACTGCTAATGAAATTAGAAAAGCTAATCATAAAGCTACCGCTCATTGTTGTGATGTATCCAATCAAAAAAATGTAAATGAAATTATTAAAAACATTATAACAACCAATGTGATTGATATTTTAGTAAACAACGCAGGCATTGCCCATATAGGTAGCATAGAAAAAACAGAAGAGAAAGATTTAGACAGGTTATACAATGTAAATATTAAAGGAGTATACAATTGTACAAAGGCCTGTATTGAACCTTTCAAAAAAAATGGTAGTGGTGTTATCTTAAATTTAGCGTCAGTAGCTTCTTCAGTAGGTCACTCAGATAGATTCGCTTATTCTATGACAAAAGGAGCAGTACTTACAATGACCTATTCTATTGCAAAAGACTATGTGACGGATAATATTCGTTGTAATTGTATATCACCTGGTAGAGTTCATACTCCATTTGTAGATGGGTATTTAGCTGAAAACTATCCAGGAAAGGAAAAAGAAATGTTTAAAAAACTATCTAAAACACAACCTATTGGAAGAATGGGAAAACCGGAAGAAGTTGCAAACTTAGCCCTATTTTTATGTTCTAATGAAGCTGAGTTTATAACAGGGACAGATTATCCAATTGATGGTGGTCGTATAAAATTGAGCGAATAATAAAATGAAACTAATAAGATTTGGAAATGTTGGCCATGAAAAACCAGGAATATTACTAAAAAATGGAAAAAAGATAGATGTATCTTCCTTTGGTGAAGATTTCGATGAAAATTTCTTTGGAACTGAAGGTATAGAAAGACTTCATCTCTGGTTGGTTAATAATAAAATAAATTGCCCAACTGTTAGAGATAAAAACCGTTTAGGATCACCCATGGTTAGACCTTCCAAAATTGTTTGTATAGGACTAAACTATGCCAAGCATGCAGCAGAAACTGGAGTGAATATTCCCAAAGAACCAGTTTTATTTTTTAAATCTACTTCCGCTTTAATAGGTCCAAATGATGATTTAATTCTTCCTAAAGGAAGTAAAAAAACAGATTGGGAAGTGGAATTAGCTTTAGTAATAGGTAAAAAAGCCTCTTATGTAAATAAAATTGACGCACTAAATCATGTTGCGGGTTATGTCTTACACAATGATTATAGTGAGAGAACTTTTCAATTGGAAAAATCTGGGCAATGGGTTAAAGGAAAAAGTTGTGATACGTTTGCACCAATGGGGCCTTATATAGCAACAAAAGATGAAATTAAAGATCCAAACAATTTGAATTTATGGTTAAAACTAAATGGTAAAATGATGCAAAATAGCAATACTTCTGATTTTATTTTTAACATACAGATGGTAGTAAGTTATATCAGTCAGTTTATGACTTTATTACCAGGTGATGTCATTTCAACTGGGACACCATGTGGAGTTGGACTTGGATTAAACCCTCCAAAATATTTAAAACCAGGTGATATAGTAGAATTGGGTATAGAAGGACTTGGAAATGCAAAACAACATGTTAAAGCTTACAATTAATGACAGATAATATCATCAACATTTGGAAATTATTAATAATAATATCAATAATAAAAGTAGAAGACAATCAAAAAATCATATACAACAAAAGAAAACCAGTATGTCCAAAAACTATATTCAAATAAGTCCATTAGATAATATTATAGTTGCTATTACTGATTTAAAAAAAGGAACAGTTACGACTATAAATAATTCAAAAATTATTTTAAAAGAAAATATCAAAGAAAAACATAAATTTTCTTTGAAAAATTTTAAAATAGGAGATAAAATTTATATGTACAACGTACTTGTTGGAAATGCCATTCAAACAATCTCAAAAGGATGTGCCATTACTACTGAAAACATTAAACCTGCATCTGCAGATTTTCAAGATTCTCGCAAAAAATATATTTGGAAATCTCCTGATATCTCAAATTTTGAAGGAAAATCTTTCAATGGCTTCCAAAGAGAAGATGGTAGCGTAGGAACAGCAAATTATTGGATAGTAATCCCTCTAACTTTTTGTGAAAACAGGAATGTTGATGTTCTTGAGATTGCACTGTCTGAAAAATTAGGTTATGAAACTAAAAAAGATTTTTCAGTAAATACCAAGACATTAATAAATATGTATAAATCTGGTGCTTCTAAAGAGGATCTATTAAACACTCCAATTATCATAACCAAAGAAGAATTATCAAAAAATAAATTATTTCCAAATGTTAGTGGAATTAAATTTTTAAAACATGATGGCGGATGCGGAGGTACACCTCAAGATGCTAAAGTTTTATGTAATTTATTAGCTGGATACATAACAAATTCTAATGTTGCAGGTGCTACAATTTTAAGTTTAGGTTGTCAACACGCACAAATTCAAATGCTTCAAAAAGCAATCAAAACCAAAATTCCAAACTGCACAAAACCTGTTTGTTATTTAGAACAACAAAAAAGTAAAAGCGAACAAAATTTAATTGAAGAAGCAGTAAAACATACTTTTATCGGCTTAATTGAAGCAAATAAAATTAAACGTACACCTACTTCGCTTAATAAATTAATTGTAGGTTTAGAGTGTGGGGGTTCTGATGGATTCTCAGGTATTTCTGCAAATCCATCTTTGGGATATGCATCAGATTTATTAGTTGCACTTGGCGGAACAACTGTACTTGCAGAATTTCCAGAGTTAAATGGCGTAGAACAAAACATAATAAACAGATGCATTGAAAAAAAGGATGCTCAAAAATTCTCAAAATTAATGAGAGATTATGAAGCCTCAACAATCGCTGTAGGATCTAGTTTTGACAACTACTCTTCTCCAGGCAATATCAAAGATGGATTAATTACAGACGCAATGAAATCTGCAGGTGCTGCAAAAAAAGGAGGAACATCGCCCATCGTTGCAGTATTGGACTACGCTGAAAAAATTAATAAAGCTGGTTTAAACTTACTTTGTACACCTGGAAATGATGTAGAAAGCACCACAGGTCTTGCTGGATCTGGTTGTAATATGATTATTTTTACTACAGGCCTGGGAACTCCTACAGGTAACCCTATATCACCTGTTTTAAAAGTATCAAGTAATACTAATTTGTTTGAAAGAATGAATGACATAATTGATCTTGATGCTGGAAGCGTAATAAATGGGGAAGACACTATTGCTACTATGGGCGAAAAAATATTAAATTATATTATAAAAGTTGCAAGTGGAGAAATAATAGTAAAAGCAACAAAAAATGGATATAATGATTTTATTCCTTGGAAAAGAGGAGTCTCATTATAGAAGCAAAAATCACAATTGAAAAACAAACAGGAAACAAAGTAAATAAAGTTATGGTAATAGATTCTCATCAACATTTTTGGAACTACAAACCATCAAAACATAACTGGATAGATGATAGCATGTCTTTAATTCGTAAAGATTTTATGCCCCCAGATTTAAAAAAAGTATACGATAAAAATAAAATTGATGGCTGCATTACTATTCAAGCAGACCAAACTCTTGAAGAAACAAATTTTTTATTAGATCTCTCTAAAAAAAATACCTTTATCAAAGGAATTGTTGGATGGGTAGACTTAAGAGCTTCAAATATAGATAATACTTTAGAACACTATAGCAACTATAAAAAAATTAAAGGATTTAGGCATATAGTTCAAGATGAAGAAGATCATAATTTTTTACTGAGACCTGAATTTTTACGAGGCATCTCCTATTTAGAAAAGTATGATTATGTATATGACATTCTAATTTTTCCACATCAACTAGAAACTACATTAGAATTTGTAAAAAAATTTCCAAATCATAAATTTATTATAGACCATATTGCTAAGCCCTACATAAAAGATGGTTTATATGATAAATGGGCTAGATTAATGTCAGAAATTTCTAAATGTGAAAATGTGTTTTGTAAAATGTCTGGCATGATTACTGAAGCAGATTATAACTTATGGACTCCTGAGCAAATAACTCCTTATATGGATTTAATTTTAACAAGTTTTGGTTCAAAAAGAATATTATTTGGTTCAGATTGGCCAGTATGTTTAGTTGCAGGAAGCTATAAAAAAGTAAAAGAATTAGTAACAAATTTTATATCAAAACTTAGTGAAAATGAAAAAACTAACATCATGGGGGAAAATGCTATAAATTTATATAATATAAAATCTTAATAAATAAAATGGATTTAGGATTAAAAGGCAAAATAGTAGTAGTTACAGGAGCAGCTGGGTTAAAAGGAAGTATTGGAGAGACTATAGTACATGCCTTAGCTAATGAAGGCGCTATACCTGTTATTGTGTGCCGAAATGATAGAGGATATAAGTACGAAAAAAAACTTCAAAATGAAGGTTTGGAAACAACTTTTATAAAAACAGATCTTTCAAATACAAATCAAATCAAAAAAACAGCCAAAATAATTGGAGAAAAATATGGTAAAATAGATGTGCTTATAAATAATGTTGGTGTTAATGATGGAGTTGGATTAGGAGCTTCTATAGATGATTTTATGCACTCATTACAATTGAATATGGTAAGTTATTTTGTAATGACAAAATACTGCTTGCCATACATTAAAAAAGCGAAAGGAAATATCCTCAATATAGGATCTAAAGTTGCGCTAACAGGACAAGGAGGAACTTCTGGATATGCAGCTTCAAAAGGAGGAGTACTAGGTTTAACACGTGAATGGGCTGTAGATCTAATCAAGGATTCAATAAGAGTCAATGCCATTATAATTTCAGAAAGTTGGACTCCAGCATATGACAATTGGATTAAAACACTTAAAGATGGAGAAGAAAAATTAAAATCAATAGTAAATAAGATTCCTTTGGGAAATAGAATGACAACTCCTAAAGAAATAGCAGATACTTGTTTGTTTACAATTTCTAATAAATCTTCTCACACAACTGGTCAATTCATATTCTGTGATGGAGGGTATGTCCACTTAGATAGATCATTATTGACTAAATAATTTGATAAATTAAAATCAATATGATAGATAAAATTAAAAATATACCAGTGGTACGAAAAGACTTATTATCTCCTTTTATTATCATAACTTCAATTTTTGCATTATGGGGAATAGCAAATGATTTAACTAATCCCATGGTATCAGCTTTTAAAAAAGTAATGCCCGAACTATCTAATGTCCAAGCCTCATTAGTTCAATTTGCTTTTTATTTTGGGTATTTCTTTATGGCAATACCCGCAGCCTTATTTATTAGAAAATATAGTTACAAATCAGGGATACTATTAGGATTAATTTTGTATGCAATTGGAACTTTTTTGTTTTATCCCGCTGCTATCTATGAAGAATATAATTACTTTTTAATTTCTTTATGGGTAATTACTTGCGGATTGGCATTTTTGGAAACAACATCCAATCCATTAATACTATCATTAGGGGATAAAGAAACTGCCACTCAACGTTTAAATCTAGCACAAGCTTTTAACCCAATAGGATCTTTAACAGGTATGATAATTGCTCAAGTATTTGTAATTAGTGCAATACGATCAGATGATTTTACAACAAAAGCATACAATGCATTATCCTCTGAAGAATTAGCTGCAATTAGAGAAAATGATCTAGGTATAATTAGCATTCCATACATTGGTTTAGGTATGTTGGTATTAGTTATTACAGTAATTATTTTTTTTACAAAAATACCTATACCTTCAGAACAAAATAAAATGTCTTTATCAGCTTCTTTCAAAAAATTGTTAGCTAATAAGAACTATAAAAGAGGTGTTCTAACACAAGCTTTTTATGTTGGATCTCAAATTATGTGTTGGACATATATTTTTCAATATGTAGACAATCTAAATGATAGTTTAGGATTAAATCTTACAGCAACATATTTTAATGTTGCAGCTATGATTTCTTTTCTTTCAGGTAGATGGATAGGCACTATTTTAATGCGTAAAATTAATCCAGCAAAACTATTAATGTACTTTGGATTAGGTGGAATACTATGTAGTGCCGGCGCTATTCTATTACAAAATATAATGGGGTTGATTTCACTGGTAGGAATATCAATATTTATGTCCATTATGTTTCCAACTATTTATGGTATTGCTCTTAAAGACATGGGTGATGAAGCAAAAATTGGTTCTGCTGGATTAATAATGGCAATTGTTGGAGGAGCTTTAATGCCTGTTTTACAAGGAAGTATTCTAGACTGGGGTGGTGCAGGATTTGCCGATGTACTCATTTTTGGTTTTATTCCAGAAATAAATTTTTCTTTCATTTTACCATTAATTTGTCTAACCGTTGTTACTTACTACGGATATAGTACATTTAAAACTAATAAAAATTAAATATGAATACTCAAAGATATTATTATTCATGCGACTTAAAAGATGATCCTAAATTAATATCTGAATATAAAAAATATCATACCCAAGAAAATGTTTGGCCTGAAATCACTAAAAGCATTAAAGATGCTGGAATCATAGATATGGAAATTTACCTTACTGGAAACAGAATGTTTATGATTATAGAAGTTGATAAAACCTTTAATCCTATTAGAAAAAATGAAATGGATGCTAATAACTTAAAAGTGCAAGAATGGGAAAAGTTAATGTGGAATTTTCAACAAAAAATTCCGTGGGCAAAAGAAGGTGAAAAATGGGTTAAACTTGAAAAGATATTTAAACTAAACTAAAAACAATATCACCTATAAAGAATATTATTAAGAATGAAGCTTAAATATTACTTAAAGAAAAAATACAATGAATTCCGTTTTAATCTTTGTGCCAATGAGAATCCCCTGTATTTGTTTTTCTATAAATACTTGTACCGTCCTCCAAAAAATTCCCTTTCCGAATTTTTAGATAAATACTCAAAGGAAAATGCTCCTCTTACTTTTTTACAAATTGGAGCCAATGATGGATTCATCTATGACCCTATTCAAAAATTTATTAAAAGAGATAATTGGAAAGGAATAATGCTAGAGCCACAGCCTTTTGTTTTCAAACAATATTTAACAAAAATTCATGGTAAACGAAAAGAAATTTTACCAATTAATGCTGCTTTTTCTACAAACGATGGAAAAACCTTACTCTATACCTTAGCATTCAGCAAAGAAAGATGGGCTACAGGTTTGTCAAGCTTCAACAAAGCGGTATTACTGGAAAAAATAAAAGATGGAACCATTCTTAAAAAAGCTAAAAAAGAGGGAGTTAGTTTACCAGCAAACGAAAAAGATTGGATTAAAGCTATTGAAATCAATAGCATCAGTCCCAATACTTTAATCAGTAGGTTTGGAAAAGAAAAAATCAATTTATTGGCCATTGATACTGAAGGATTTGATTTTGAAATAATTAAAATGCTGGATCTTTCCAAAATTTCACCAGAGGTAATCATTTTTGAAGAAATCCATTTTGACCAACCCACAATTAATGCTTGTCAGGCTTATCTAAAGAACTATGGCTATACTTATAATAGGATTAAAAAAGATGTTTACGCAACGAAATTTTAGTTGAAGAAAAAGACTTGTATTAATAGTCTAGAAATTTTTTCATCATCACATTATTAACTTTAAATCCATTTCTAGAATAAAAATTAACTAAATTATCATTACAGAATAAAGTAATTCTATAGCACTTCTCTTTCTTACAAATTTCAATAAGTTCTTTCACAAGATAAGTGCCAATCATTTTTTTTTCTATATTTTTATCTACAACAATATCCTCAATATGACCGGCAACTTCACCTCTAATTTTATTTTCAATTACAGCACTCCCATAAGCAACTATCTTTCCATCAACAATACCAACAATAGAATTAGCGCTGGTATTTTTTGAAAAATTTTTCCAAGCCCTCTCTTTATCAATAGAATCTTGATCTACCTCTTTAAGTTGATTTAACAAAACATAAACATCGTTTAAATCAGATTCTTTAACTCTTCTAAAAATTATATCTCTCAAATGTTTACTCTTTAGATTTTTTAATTCCCAACTGAATGAGAGAATACTTTAACGATAATTGAAACATTGTATTTTTAGTTTCTTCATTAATTATACTGGGATAAGAAACATTTTTTAGACCTTTGACATATCTTAAACTTACCCCTAATCTAGCAGGGAGCCTTAACCCAATACCAACAACAATACTAAAATCACGATCTGAAAATTGATCTTTAATTTCATTTTTTATTCCATTTAAAGA
>JAPYTU010000043.1 GCA_029940715.1 Cytophagales bacterium | reverse complement strand
ATGTAGTTTTATCATTAACATTATAATAATGATTTAATACAATATGAGGTTTATGGTAATAATTATTTCTACCACTCAATTCTTCGCCATTGTGCATTCCCCAATCTCTATTATACTTACGACCATACATATCAACTTCAGCAGGACTTAAATATTGATCTCTTTGCCCATGCTTTTGTGGAGCACCAACAGCTGTTAAAACAAAAGTGCTATTATCACTAAATTCTTTAGAAATAGATAAAAAATATGTCATTGCATCTACATAAGTACCATCAACATATCCTTTACCATTTGTTTTAGAAAGTAAAGCAGATATAGCCCAATCACCATTCATTCTTCCAGTATTATAAGATATTGTTTCTTTAAACTGACCATAGTCAGAAACTTGCTGCATATATGAACCGCCTTTTTTAGAATCTACAGATTTAGTCATAATATTAATAGTTCCACCAATCGAGCCAATAGCAAGTTTAGAAGCACCTAGGCCTCTTACAACTTGCATTGCAGAAGTTACATCACCAAGTCCATTCCAATTTGACCAATATACTCTACCATTTTCCATATCATTAACGGGAACCCCATTGATCATAACAGTAATATTTTCCTGAGCAAAACCTCTAATGTAAATCCTAGAATCTCCTACTCCACCACCTTCTTTAGTAGTATAAACACCAGGAGTGAATTTAAGAAGTTCTGGAACTTCTTGTGTTCCTGCATATTCCTCAATATATTGAGTAGATACATTAGAAAAAGTTGCAGGAAGACGTCTGTCTACTCCATAATCAGCTGTAATTTTAATTTCATCTAAAGTTATATTTAGAGCTGTTAATTTAATTACACCCAAATCTCCTCCAGCAGCAACCTCAATATCCTCATAACCTAAATAGGTAATAAGGACAACCGATGATGTAGAAACATCAGCAGTAAAAGAAAATGATCCATCCAAACCAGTGAACGTACCAATTGTAGTTCCTTTAATTGAAACATTTGCACCAATTAAAGGTTCGTTAGACGAACCATCAACAATTACACCAGAAACTAGTGATTGTGAAAATGATGAGAATGAAACTAAAGAAACTGTAAAAAAAAGTATAAAATATAAGTAAAATTTTTTCATATAGTTAAAGTAAAGTTATTGTCCAATATAAATAAAAATTTAATAATTCTTACAAAATAAAAAAGTAAAGTTATTAATATTTAAAGTCTATGCTGATCTATCATGCTAAATACATAAATCAAACATAAATCAATGTAACTAATTTAGTAAAATATGTTTAAATTTAAATATGAAAATCAACCTATTTAAGGCAGATAAAAATTACATCTTGAAAAGGGCCCAAAAAGAAAGCCAATCATCACTAATTAAATTTTTGATTTCTACTTCCATCAATACATATCAAAAAAAAACTAACTCAATTGGTATTCTAGATAAAACTTCTAAATTAATTAATAATTATAATCTAAAAAATTCTAAAGATTTTATTTTTTTTTACAATAAAATTTCAGCTATATACAGATATAATTATGGAGAAGTTCAATTAAGTTTTCTTTGGGATGGTAGTTCACATGAAGAATTCTACAGAAATAGATGGAAAAATTTTTTTAAAAATGAAATAAAACTTATGTGTTCAAATTATAGCTTTTTAAAAAATATAATTTCTATGACAATTTTCAACAAAAAAAATAATGATATCTCAGAATTACAATACAACTTATCAACATTTATAAGAAAAAAATTTAACATTCAAGTCTTCAAGAGAAAAGGAATTGTTGTTCATTCAAAAGAAATAGATTGAAAAAAATTTTATTTCTATTTTTTTTATTTTATATAAATAATTCTATTTATTCTCAAGAGAATATTAAAAAGTCACAAACTGACAAAATAATTAAAACAGCAGAAAATCACATACTGAAAGAAAACTATAGTTCTGCCGATTCATTATTAAAAAATATTATTTTAAATTCTAAATTAGTACCCTCAGAAATTACATTTTTATTTGGTAAAAATTCTTTTTTTATTAATAAATACAAACAATCTATTAATTGGTTAAATAAATACATTGAAATGAAAGGAATACTGGGAAAATATTCTGAAGAAGCTATAAAATTTTTAGAATTATCAAATATAAAAAATGTCTTAGAAAAAGAAAAAAATATTGAAAATATATTGACTGAATTATTTTCATATAGATATATTGAATGTCCAAATAATAAAAAAATTTGTCCTGTCTGCAAAGGAAGTTCTGTAATGATTACAGAAACTGAAATTTCTAAAATATATAAAACATGTCCATTTAGTGATAATAAAGGATATTTAACATGTGACGAATATAATCTCTTTCTAAGAGGAGAGTTAAAACCTAAAATATCAATATTTTCTCAAAATAATTAAACTATTGATTGCATTATAATACCACATAAGTATGCAGCGTATGTTCCAACAGCATATCCTAAAACTGAAAGTAAAACTCCAACAGCTGCTAATGATGGATGAAAGGCTGATGCAACTACTGGTGCTGATGCTGCACCACCTACATTTGCCTGACTGCCAACAGCAACAAAAAAATATGGAGCTTTAATAAGAATTGCTACAATAAACAATAGTATCACGTGTACAGAAATCCATATTAATCCAATTAAAAAAAGTCCAGGATTATCAAAAACTGTAAATAAGTTCATTTGTAATCCAATTGTAGCAACTAAAATATATATAAAAATACTACCAATTTTAGAAGCACCAACACCTTCTAAATCTCTTAATCTAGTAAATGAAAGAATAATTCCAAAAGTTGTAGCCATCACAATTAACCAAAAAAAACTAGATGTTAAACTATACTTTTCTAAAATAGGAAAATTGTTTAGTAGATATGGAGCAATATTATCTGCAATCAAATGAGAAATTCCAGTAATACCAAAACCAATTGTAAGCACATAAATAAGTTCCTTTAAATCAGGTATTCTTGCAATACTCAAGTTATACTTTTCTATTTTCTCTTTTACAGATTGAAGTGAACTGCTATCAGCCCCTAAAAATTTATCTATAAAAACAGTTTTTCCGACACCAATCAAAAGAACAGCAAGCCAAGCATTACCCACTAAAACATCTACAGTGACCATTTTTGAAAATAACTCTCCATCAACATTAAAAACTTCCTTCATTGCTGTCTGATTAGCTCCCCCTCCTATCCAGCTACCAGCTATAGTAGTCATGCCCCTTGCCAACTCTTCTGGATTTATTGAAACCAAATTTGGAAATAAGTTTTTTACTATAATTATTGCAATAGGACCTCCAATAATTATTCCAACAGTTCCAGTAAAAAACATTATTAGTGCTTTTGAACCAAGTTTACTTATCTCTTTCAAATCAACACTTAAGGTAAGGAGGACTAAAGATGTGGGTAGTAAATATCTTGAAGCAACAAAATATAGATTTGATTTTTCTGGAGAAACAATTCCAGTAGTATTTAATAAAGAAGGAATAAAATAACACAATAATATTACAGGAAAAAAAGTGTAAAACTTCTTCCAAAAAGAGGATTTTAGATTTGAAGTATAAAAAACAAACCCTAAAACAGCCATTAAAATGCCAAAAACTACTGCGTCATTAGAAATCATTATTCATAAATTTAAAAAATTAAACTAGTTTGATAAATATGATTTTTATCCAAAATGGTTATTTTTACTATAAAACTAATATAAAGATATTATTCTTTAGAAGATATGTCTAATACCATTCTTTGTTAGAATGGTTTTTTAATTATGAGCTTAAATAAATTTAGTAAAACGATAACTCAAGATGATTCTCTGCCAGCTGCACAGGCAATGCTTTATGCTATTGGATTAAAAGAGGAAGATATGTCAAAACCTCAAATTGGTATTGCAAGTACTGGATATGAAGGAAATCCATGCAATATGCACCTTAACATACTATCTCATCAAATAAAAAAAAGTATTACTAATGAGAGCCTTATAGGATTAATTTTCAATACCATAGGAGTTAGTGATGGAATAACTAACGGAACTAAAGGAATGACATATTCTCTCATATCAAGAGAAGTAATTGCTGACTCTATAGAAACTATTGTAAAAGCACAATACTATGATGGTTTAATAACAGTTGTTGGTTGTGACAAGAATATGCCAGGTGCAATGATGGCAATAGGAAGAATAAATAGACCCTCAATTCTAGTATACGGTGGAACAATAAAATCTGGAAAATGGAAAAATGAAAAATTAAATATTGTTTCCGCATTTGAGGCTTATGGATTAAAAATTAAAGGAGAAATATCCGAAGAAGATTACAAGGGAATAATAAAAAATAGTATACCTGGACCAGGTGCATGTGGTGGAATGTACACAGCTAATACTATGTCCTCAGCAATTGAAGCATTAGGAATGAGTTTACCATTTAGCTCATCAAACCCTGCTGAAAGTATAAACAAAAAAAATGAAACAAATTCAATAGGAAAAGCTATTAAAAATTTGCTTAAAAAAAATATTAAACCTAAAGACATAATGACTAAAAAAGCATTTGAAAATGCGATTGCCATAACAATTGCATTAGGTGGATCTACCAATGCTGTTTTACATTTAATTGCTATGGCTAAATCTGTTGATATAACTATATCATTGGAAGACTTTCAACGCTTTAGTAATAAAATTCCATATATAGCAAATCTAAAACCAAGTGGAGATTACTTAATGGAAGACCTTCATAAAATTGGGGGAACTCCTCTTGTAATGAAATATATGTTAGATAATGGTTTTTTACATGGTAATTGTATGACCGTTACTGGAAAAACAATTAATGAAAATCTTAAAAAAATAGATTGTAAAATTGATAATAAAATTATAAAGCCTTTCTCAAATCCTATAAAAGAAACAGGGCATATTCAAATATTGTATGGAAATTTAGCACCTGAAGGAGCAGTAGCTAAAATAACGGGAAAAGAAGGTGAAATTTTTGAAGGTTCTGCTAAAGTATATGAAAATGAATTTGATGCTATAAAAGGAATAGAAAATGAAATCAAACAAGGTGATGTTATTGTAATTAGAAATTCTGGACCAAAAGGTGGTCCTGGAATGCCTGAAATGCTTAAGCCAACATCTGCAGTAGTTGGAGCTGGACTTATTAAAGATGTGGCTTTAATTACTGATGGAAGATTTTCTGGAGGATCACATGGATTTGTCGTTGGGCATATTTCACCTGAATCTTTTGATGGGGGACCTATAGCTATAATTAAAAATGGAGATATTATTAAAATAGATTCTATTAATAATAAAATAGAGTTAAAAATAAATAATTTAGAATTTGATAAAAGAATTAAAAATTTAAAATTACCAACTAATAAATATAATAAAGGAGTTGTAAAAAAATATATTAATACTGTTTCATCTGCATCTAAAGGATGTGTAACTGACTAATAATGAAAAAAATAAGTGGTTCTGATGCAATCATGCAAGTTTTAGTTAAAGAAGGAGTTCAAACTATTTTCGGATATCCTGGAGGAGCAATTATGCCTATTTATGATGCTTTATATAATTATTCAGACAAATTAAATCACATATTAACTAGGCATGAACAGGGGGCAATCCATGCAGCTCAAGGATATTCTAGAGTTTCTGGAAAAGTTGGTGTTTGTTTTGCAACATCAGGTCCAGGAGCAACAAATTTAATTACAGGATTAGCTGACGCACAGATTGATTCAACTCCTCTCGTATGTATAACAGGACAGGTACCATCACATTTACTTGGAACAGATGCATTTCAAGAATCTGATATTATAGGAATATCCATGCCTGTAACAAAATGGAATAATCAAATTACAAATGCTGATAAAATTTCTGAAATTATGTCTAAAGCTTTTTATATAGCTGCATCAGGAAGACCAGGACCTGTACTAATTGATATTACTAAAGATGCACAGTTTGCAAAAATAAAATTTACATATAAAAAATGTGAAAAAATTCGTAGTTATCATCCCTATCCCATACTGAATAAAGATTCCATTAAAAAAGCTTCTGATTTAATAAACAATTCAAAAAAACCTTTAATTTTAGTTGGACAAGGTGTTTTACTTTCAAATGCTGAAAAAGAATTAATTCAATTCTCAGAAAAATCTGGAATTCCTATGGCATCCACTCTCTTAGGTCTATCTGCTATAAGTTGTATTCATAAAAACTATGTAGGCTTTCTTGGGATGCATGGTAATTATGGACCGAATATTAAAACTAATGAAGCAGATCTATTAATAGCAATAGGAATGAGATTTGATGATAGAGTTACTGGAGATACATCAAAATATGGAATTAATGCTAAAATTATTCATATTGAAATAGACCAATCTGAAATTAATAAAATTATTAAAGTAGATGTCGCTATAAATGCCGATGCAAAACAAGCACTTATAAATTTACTACCATTTATAAATAAAAATGAATATAAAAACTGGATGAGTGAATTTAAAAAATGTGATGAGATAGAATTTAATAAAATAATAAAAAAAGAATTAAATCATGATGGTAAAGAAATAAAAATGACAGAAGTAATTCATTTAATATCTGAAATGACTGATGGAAAATCTATAATAGTTACTGATGTAGGACAACACCAAATGATTGCATCCAGGTACTATAAATTTACGAAACCTAAAAGCAATATTACTTCTGGAGGACTAGGCACGATGGGATTTGCATTACCAGCTTCTTTGGGAGCAAAATTAGGACAACCAAAAAGAGAGGTTATTGCAATAATTGGTGATGGTGGAATTCAAATGACCATCCAAGAATTAGCAACAATATCTCAATATAATATTGGTGTAAAAATCATTCTATTAAATAATAACTTTCTTGGAATGGTTAGACAATGGCAAGAACTATTTTTTGAAAACAGATATTCTTTTACAGAAATGAAAAATCCAGATTTTCAAAAAATAGCAGAAGGTTATGGTATAAAAAATAATAAAGTAGAAAATAAATCAAAACTTAAAAAATCTATCCAAAAACTTTTAGACTATAAAAATGCTTACTTATTAGAAGTTGTAGTAGAAAAAGAAGAAAATGTTTTTCCAATGGTTACATCTGGTGATTCAGTGTCAAATATTAGATTAGAATGAAAAAAAAAGGTATATATCAATTCAAAAGGTCCAAAAAAGAAAGTAAGGAATATACATTATCTGTCCTCACAGAAAATAAAGCTGGACTTCTTAATCATATAACTATAATATTTAATAGAAGAAAAATGAATATAGATAGTTTGAATGTCTCTTCAACTGAAGTAAAGGGTGTAAGTAGATTCACAATTGTAGTTAATTCAAGTAAAGAAAAAATTATAAAAGTTGTTAATCATATAAATAAACTTATTGATGTGTTGGCAGCATTTCTTTATGAGGAAGATGAAATATACTATCAAGAAATAGCTTTGTATAAATTATCTACTAAAATGTTTTTAAAAGGCGATCTTGTTGAAAAAATTATTATTAGAAAATATGGAGCAAAAATTTTAAAAATAGAAGAAGACCATATTATTATTCAAAAAACAGGTACAAAAGTAGGAACCCAAAAACTCTATGATGAACTTGAAAAATTTGGAAGTATCTTAGAGTTTGTTAGATCCGGTAGAGTTGCAGTATCTAAATCAAAAAGAAAAACTAAAAATTTTATAAAAGAACTTGAAAAAATAAAATCAAATAAATTAAATATTAAATAAATAAATTATGGCAAAAATTAATTTTGGTGGTACAATAGAAGAAGTTGTAACTAGAAAAGAATTTCCATTAAATAAAGCAGTTGAGTACTTAAAAAATGAAGTCATTGCTGTTATTGGTTATGGAATACAAGGCCCTGGTCAATCATTGAATTTAAAAGACAATGGTTTCAATGTTATTGTTGGACAAAGAAAAAATTCAAAATCTTGGGATAAAGCTATTTCAGATGGATGGATAGAAGGAAAAAATTTATTTGACATATATGAAGCTTGTGATAAAGGAACTATTATTCAATATCTATTATCAGATGCTGGACAGATAAGTGTATGGCCAAAAATTAAAAAATATTTAACAAAAGGAAAGGCATTATATTTTTCCCATGGTTTTGGTATCACATATAATGATCAGACTAGAATTAATCCACCCAATGACATAGATGTAATATTAGTAGCACCAAAAGGATCTGGAACCAGCTTAAGAAGACTTTTTGTAGCAGGAAACGGATTAAATTCAAGCTTTGCAATACATCAAGATGCTACAGGCAATGCAAGAAATAAAGTCATAGCTTTAGGTATAGGGGTTGGATCTGGATATCTTTTCGAAACTACTTTTAAAAAAGAAGTATACAGTGATTTAACTGGTGAGAGAGGAACATTAATGGGTGCCATTCAAGGTCTTTTTGCAGCTCAATATGATATTCTAAGAAAAAAAGGTCATTCTCCATCAGAAGCATTTAATGAGACTGTAGAAGAGGCAACACAATCATTATATCCTCTAGTTGCAGAAAATGGAATGGATTGGATGTATGCTAACTGTTCTACAACTGCTCAAAGAGGTGCACTGGATTGGTGGAAAAAATTTAGAGATGCAGTATACCCTATTTTTGAAGAACTATATGAATCTGTAGAGAAAGGAAAGGAAACTAAGATAACTATTGAAGCAAATCAAAAAAGTGATTATAGAATAAATTTAGAAAAAGAATTAAAAGAATTAAGAAATTCAGAGTTATGGAAAACAGGATCAGAAGTTAGGAAACTTAGACCATAAAAAATTTTTTATCTGTACATGATTAGCGATTTAAATTTAGATAACTATAAATTATAGTTTAGGAAATAATAGGATTGCAAAATACCATAAATCAAAAAGGGATGATTCTAAATTATTAGATTGCAAAAAAGGTAAATTAATAAATCAAAAATTTTATAACATTGATAAAAATATACCTTCAGACTCATCAGTTTTTTTTAACAATTCAAAAGTTATTAATGCTAGACTTATTTTTAAAAACAGAAACAATACAAAAATTGAAATTTTAGTAATTAATCTATTCAATAAAAATTTACTATTTAATAAAAAGAAAATTATTGTTGAAACAATGATAAAAAATATAAAAAAATGGAAAGAAAATGAAACAATTGACAAAGCAGATAGTGACATTACTTTAAAAGTAAAACAACTAAAAGATAATAAGTAATGTTCACTTGGAACAAAAATAAAACTTGATTAGAAATACTTGAAATTTTTGGAAAAATATCACTTCCCCCATACTTAAAAAGAGACTCTTTACCAGAAGACTTAATTAATTACCAAACTATTTACTCAAAAGATCAAGGATCAATTACATCACCTACTGCAGGCCTTCATTTTACAAAATCATTAATAAATAAAATGAGCAATAAACTAACTAAAAAAGAAAATATGGAAGAAATAATTAATTATATGGAAAAAAATAAATTAAATATTATGCACTTAAATACAAGTATTTTTATTTTACCTAGATATAATTTTAAAATGTGTGATCAGCTTATAACAAATTTTCATTATCCTCAATCAACATTATTCTATTAATTGCTACATTCATTGGAGAAGATTGGAAAAAACTTTATAAGTTCGCTATAAAAAATAATTAAAGATTATTAAGTTATGGAGATAGCTCATTATTATTTAAAAAATGATTAATACAGGAAAAAATTTAGATTTAGCAGTTTTAAATTTAAAAAAAAATAACATTGTTGTAATACCCACAGAAACTGTATACGGATTAGGTGCAAATGCTCTATCCAAAAAAGCAGTTAATAAATTATTTAAGCTAAAAAAAAGACCTCAAAATGACCCATTAATTTGTCATACAAATTCAATAGAAAAAATCAGTCAATATGTCAAAAAAATTCCAACAAAAGCAAAATTATTAAATGATCTTTTTTGGCCAGGACCATTAACAATATTATTTGAAAAAAAAAATATAATACCTGATATCACAACATCCAATTTAAAAACTGTAGGATTTAGAATTCCAAATAATAGAATTACATTAAAACTTTTAGAAAAACTTGATTTTCCAATTGCAGCACCTAGTGCAAATATGTTTGGATATATATCCCCAACCTGTGTTAATCATGTTCTCCAAAATTTTGATGATGGAATTGATTATATATTAGATGATGGAAATTGTTCAGTGGGAATTGAATCAACAATTATTGGTTTTAAAAAAACCCAAACAATTGTTTATAGATTAGGAAGCTTAACCGTTAAAAATATTGAAAAAATTATTGGAAGAGTTGACTACAACTTTTCAAATAAAAATTCTTTACCTGGATCTTTCAAAAATCATTATTCTCCAACTAAAAAATTGTTTGTTGGAAATATAGAAAAATTAATCAATAAACATAATAATAAAAAAATAGGAGTTCTGTGCTATAATAAAAAAAATAAATTGGTAGATAATAATTTGCAGATAGTATTATCAAAAAATTCTTCACTTAAGGAAGCTTCAAAAAATTTATATTCATCTTTGTATTTATTGGATAATATGGATATTGATATTATTATAACAACTTTATTACCAGACAAATTAATTGGTAAAAGTATCAATGATAGAATTATAAAATCTTCTGAAAAATATTAGTAGAATGAATTTAATAACTGATATAAATTTCAAAAACAAAATTGCATTAATTAGAGTTGATTATAATGTGCCACTCAATTCTAATCTAGAAGTATCAGATAACACAAGAATAAAAAATTCATTAAAAACAATTAACTACATACTAAATAATAAAGGCTCATGTATTCTAATGAGTCACTTAGGAGAACCTAAAGGAGAAGGTTATGAAAAAAAATTTTCTTTTGATAATATTACTTCTACTATAGAAAAAGAAATTGGTAAAAAAGTAACATTAATAAAAAATTATATTCATAATGGAAGCAGCATTAAAAAAAAGATAAGTAAAGGATCTGTAACTATCCTTGAAAATTTAAGATTTTGCAAAGAAGAAAAACTATGCGATAAAAAATTTTCTAAAAATTTAGCATCATTAGCTGATGTGTACGTAAATGATGCCTTTGGAACATCACATAGAAAACATGCATCAACTTATTCAGTAACTCAATATTTTAAAGAAAAATGTGTTGGTACATTAATCGAAAAAGAACTTTATAATATAAACAGAATATTAAAAAGTAAATCAAAACCCTTTACTGCAATTTTAGGTGGGAAAAAAATATCAGATAAAATAGATATTATTAAAAAATTAATTAAAACAGTTGATCATATAATAATAGGTGGAGCAATGTCAAATACATTCATAAAAGCACTAGGAGGAAATATTGGTTCATCTTTATATGAAAATGATAAAATTGATACAGCAATTATTTTATTAAAAGAAGCAAAAAAATATAATGTAAAGATTCATCTTCCAGAAGACTGCATCATAGCTAATACAATTAAATTTAGATGTAAAACTGAAATCAGTTATTCAAATAATATTAAAAAAGGAATGATGAATTTAGATATTGGTCCAAAATCAATTAATACTTTTAAAAATATAATAGAAAAATCAAAAAAAATATTATGGAACGGTCCAATGGGAGTTTTTGAAATTAATGAATTTTCAAACGGAACAAATAAAATTGCCGAATCAGTATCAAATACAACAAAAAAAGGAGCTTTTTCATTAGTAGGTGGAGGAGATTCAGTAGCAGCTATAAACAAAAATAATTTTTCAAAAAATATTTCATTTATATCTACAGGAGGCGGATCTTTACTTTACTATATTTCTAATGGGTTCTTACCAGCTCTAAAAATTTTAAATTAAAAAAAATATTGTATAATTTTGATTTAATATTTTTTATGCATTTTATAAAAAAAATTATATTTTTGCCAATATGAAAAAAATAACTATTCTATTTTTATTAATATTTTCATCAGCCATCACTTACTCTCAAAACTTTGAATTTGATTTTCTTCCATCAAGTTTAAATGAGGAAGTTCTTGAAAATGAAAATTATATAAAGCCTCATTTTCTTGGTAATGTTATCGCAAATAAAATTAAATTATTAGAACTAGCCTATAAATGGGAGGATCCACCAACAGCTACTAGATTAAATAGTATGATTAGAATAGAAAAACAACCTATATATTTTGCTATGTCAAAAATAACCGCAGCAAAATATTACAAAAAAAAAATTAATAAAAATACATTAACAAAAGAAGAAGCAATAAAACAAATATCTGAAATCTTAGATATTGCAATTATGATTAGATATCAAGATACAAAAGAATTTGAAAATTATATCCGAAGTCTTAACGGTGACAGAATTATAGAAGTTTTTACTAAAAATGTAAAATTATCTTACTTTTAATCACTTAGGTATAAGCCTATATAAATAAATTGTTAGCAAACCAAAAATAATATTTGGTAACCATACTGCTAGCAAAACATTTAAAGAACCATTCTCAGCAAAAGCTCTAGACATCATAAAAAATATAATAAA
>JAPYTU010000042.1 GCA_029940715.1 Cytophagales bacterium | reverse complement strand
CAACATTGATTTTATTAATTTTAAAGTGGCAAGCTAGTACGACCAGCTCCTACTGAATCCCCCAGGTCTGGAAGGAAGCAAGGGTAAGTGGTTGTAGCGGTGCGATATCTGGTTTGCCATTTTTTTAATATGTATATAATAAAAATTAAAGGTAAAGCTAAAATCCCGGACTATATTCAACTTAGGAATAAAGATATGGTGCTTATCGATTATTTTAGAGCTGACAGACCTATTGATAAATTTAGAAATTATAAAATTAAATGTTCTGATAATCAAATAATTAAATACGTAAATTCTCTACCATTTGGTAAATTAAAACCACTTAATATATCTTAAAAAAAATGATTGAAAAAACAAATATTATAGAGATTGAAAACGCAACAATTTTTCATCATTATAAAACTATTCTTAATAATGTATCATTAAAATTAAATAAAGGTGATTTTATTTATATAATAGGTAAAACTGGTAGTGGTAAAAGTTCATTATTAAAAACATTATATTCTGATATACCACTAAAAATGGGAAAAATAATAATTGATGGTGATGAAATTAATAAAATTAAAAAAAGTCAATTACCATATTTAAGAAGAAAAATAGGAATAGTTTTTCAAGATTTTCAATTATTCCAAGACAGAAATGCATATGAAAACATAAAATTTGTTATGGATTCAACAGGTTGGATAGATAAAACCAAAATTAATGATAGAATCAATTATTTACTAGAAAAAGTTGGATTAGCAAATAAATTAAAAAACTATCCCTATGAATTATCTGGAGGAGAACAACAAAGACTAGTAATAGCTAGGGCTTTAGTTAACGAACCTAAATTAATTATTGCAGATGAACCTACAGGAAATTTAGATCCAGAAATTGCTGAAAACATTTTAAAATTATTAATTGATATTAATAACAATGGTACAACTATTATTATGACTACTCATAATTATAATTTAATTAAAAAATATAAAAAGAAAACCTACCGATGCATAGATGGTAATTTTGAAGAAATAATATTATAATAAATCAAGCTTATCTATTGCATTTTGAAAATCAGATGATATTTCTACTGACTTCTCAAATGATACCTTTGCAAGGTCTTTATTATTTTGTTCAGAATAAATTAATCCCTTTAAATAATGTAACTGTGCTCTCATCAAAATTTCTTGTCTTGAATTATCAGATTTACTAACACTTACATACACTTCTTCTGTTAAAGAATTATTAATTAATATATCCAAATTTGTTAAACTTTCATTAAAGTTTTTTAATTCAAATTGTAAATATGAAATCGTATAGAGTATATCTGTCCTATCAGTTTTTAAATATAAAGTTTCATATTCATTTAAAGCCTGTTGTTTTAAACCTAAATTTTGAAGAGTTATACATGAAATTTCAAGTGCTATTAAATTTTCAGCATCAGCTAATAAAATTTCTCTAGAAATCATATAAGCGGGTGCCCATTGAGATATGGCGTAATATTCCCTCATTAAAGAATCCTTTAATAAAACATTATCTGGTTGTAAAGCGATCATGTTATATAGAGCAGATATAGCTATATTCGAATCATTATAACTTTTTGATTTTTCATAAATAGATTTTTGAATTTCAAAATTACTTATTTGTGAAAAAGATTTTTGTGATATAATTACAACAAACAATAACATTAAATAATTTATTTTCATGACTTTAGTTTTTTAAGTTTCAAACCAGCAGACTTACCTAACTTTAATAATAAGTCTAATGCTTCTTTTTTATTATTTTTAATTTTTCCATCCAATATTTGTTCCTTTATCTCATTTTTTAATTTTCCAATTATTTTTGATGGTTTAATTGCAAAAGTATTAATTATTTCAATACCTGAAATAGGTGGTTGAAAATTTTTTACTCTATCATTTTTTTCTACCATCTCCATTTTTCTTTCAACTATATCAAAATTTTTTAAATATTTTTTTGCTCTTGAAGGATTTTTTGTTGTAACATCAGCCCTACAAAGTATCATCAAATCTTCTATATCATCTCCCGCTTCAAATAATAATCTCCTTATAGCTGAATCTGTAATATTACTACTTACTAATGCAATTGGTCTTAAGTGTAATTTTACAAGTTTTTGAACATATTTCATTCTTTCATCTAATGGTAACCTTAAATTTTTAAATATTTTTGGTACAATTTTAGCACCCAAATCTTCATGTCCATGGAATGTCCATCCATTTTTTTCACTATATCTCTTAGTTAAGGGTTTGGCTATATCATGTAAGATTGCAGACCATCTTAACCATAAAGAATCTGATGTTTTTGATACATTATCTAATACTTCAAGTGTATGATAAAAATTATCTTTATGAGCATGATTATTCACTTTATCAATACCATAAAGTTTTTTCATTTCAATAAAAAAATAATCTAACAAATTTGTTGTAAAAAGTAATTTAAATCCATATGATGGGTTATTTGAAAGTATAATTTTATTAACTTCTGAAGTTATTCTTTCAATGCTAATGATTTTAATCCTTTCAGCAGAATCTCTAATCGCTTGAAAAGTATCAGGTTCAATATCAAAATTTAATTGCGTTGCAAACCTAATAGCTCTTAACATTCGCAAAGGATCATCTATAAAAGTTTTATTAGGATCATCACATGTTTTTATTATCTTATTTTGCAAATCATCTAACCCATTTTTAATATCGATTAACTTTCCACAATTTTTATTAATAGATATTGCCATAGAATTAATAGTAAAATCTCTTCTATTAATATCCTCTTCAAATGTCCCTAAAGAAACATATGGATTTCTTGAATCCTTTGAATACGATTCTTTTCTAGCTCCAACAAATTCAAATTGATAATTATTATCTATTACAGATGCTGTTCCAAAGTTTTTAAAAATTTTTACTGAAGAAAAATTATTTTCTGAAGATATAATTTCAACTAAACTATATGGATCACCTATAGTCATAAAATCAATATCTTTGCACTTTCTATTTAAAAATAAATCTCTAACATATCCACCAACCAAATACGTATCAATTTTTGATTTTTGAACTGTTTTAATAATTTTTTTTAAATTTAAATCACTTTCAATTTTATTTTTTAGATTCATAACCATCAACAAATTTAAAATATTAACTCTTGCTTTCTAATAAAATTAATTTTTATCATCAGAATATAATTATTTGTCTTAGTTTTGCTACCCGTTACTATACATAAATACTAATAATGTCAAAAAAATATATTTTCGTAACGGGAGGAGTAGCTTCATCACTAGGAAAAGGTATAATATCTGCTTCATTAGGACTTCTTCTTAAATCAGCAGGATATAAAGTAACCATCCAAAAATTTGATCCATATCTTAATATTGATCCAGGAACAATGAATCCATATGAACATGGTGAATGCTATGTTACAGAAGACGGAGCAGAAACTGATTTAGATTTAGGTCATTACGAAAGATTTCTTGGTATATCAACATCTCAAGATAATAATGTTACAACTGGAAGAATTTATAATAATGTTATAAAAAAAGAGAGAGAAGGAAAATTTTTAGGTAAAACAGTACAAGTTATTCCTCATATTACAGATGAAATTAAAAATAGTTTTTATAAAATTGGAAAAAATAATGACTTTGAAATAATAATTACTGAAATTGGAGGTTGTATAGGTGATATAGAATCATTACCATTCTTTGAAGCAGTAAGACAAGCAAAACAAGATTTAAAAAGAGATGACTTTTTATCTATTCATTTAACCCTCATACCATACTTATCAGCATCCGGAGAATTAAAAACTAAACCAACGCAACACTCAGTAAAAAAACTATTAGAAGCCGGGATACAACCTGACATCTTAGTATGTAGAACTGAACACAATTTAGGTAAAGAAATAAAAGATAAATTAGCTTTATTTTGTAATGTTTCAAAAAATTCAGTTATTGAATCTATAGATGCTAAATCAATTTATGATGTACCTATTTTAATGAAAAATGAAAAATTGCATATAAGGGTTATTGAATATTTGAATTTGGTTAGAAAAAAATCATTAAAAATGCAAAAATGGACCAAATTCCTAAAGAATTTACATTCTTCAAAATACGAAATAAGTGTTGGAATTGTTGGTAAATATACTGAATTGCACGATGCATATAAATCCATATCTGAATCTTTAATTCATGCTGGCGCTAATTTAAATTCAAAAGTTAAAATTAAATGGATTTCATCTGATGAAATCACCACAAAAAATGCAAATAATAAATTAAAAAAATTAGATGGAATTATAGTAGCTCCTGGTTTTGGTAATAGAGGAATTAATGGAAAAATAATTGCAATAAAATTTTCTAGATTAAACAAAATACCATTTTTTGGTATTTGTCTAGGTATGCAATGTGCTTCAATAGAATTTTCAAGAAATGTTTTAAATCTAAAAGATGCTGATTCTTATGAATTCAATAAGAACACGAAAAATCCAATTATAGATTTGATGGAAAATCAAAAAAATATAAAAAATAAGGGAGGAACAATGAGGTTAGGTTCATACAAATGTGAATTATCAAAAAATTCTATAGCTATTAAAGCTTACAAAAAGTCTTCAATTAGAGAAAGACATAGACATAGATTTGAATTTAATAATAATTATTTAGAAGATTTTAAGAAGAATGGAATGGAGATAACTGGGGTTAATCAGAAGCTTAATTTAGTTGAAATAATTGAACTAAAAAACCATCCTTGGTTTCTTGGCACACAATACCATCCAGAATATAAAAGTACAGTTCTCAACCCACATCCCTTATTTATTAGCTTTGTTAAAAAAATAAAAATATTAAAAAATGGACAGTAATAAACTAACTGGTTTTACTCTTATAATGCTATTAATAGTAATTTACTATTCATATTTTAGTCCAAATGAAACTCCTGTAGTAGTAGAAGAAAATGAAAAAACAGGGGAAATAATTAATGAAAAAATAATAATTGAAAATAAAGAAGAAGAAGAAGAAGAATTAAATCAAAATTTTAGTTCTAATTATAAAGAAGAAATAATAACTATTGAAAATGAAAATTTAATAGTAGAATTTAATTCTAAAGGAGCCAAAATATTAAATGTTTTTTTAAAAAATTATTTAACAAATAATAAAAAACTTAAAATTTATGGAAATAATGAAAGTGACATTAATTACCATTTAATTTCTGAGGAATCTACTGATTTAGATAAAATTATATTCAATTCAACCATAAATAAATCAGAAGAAGGAATTAAGCTATCTTTTAAAGCAAATTCCAACGATAATAAACACATATTAATATCATACCTTCTCAATAAGAATAGCTATATAATAGAAAATAATATTAGTTATAATGGTAATTCATCTTCAAATAAATCACTAAAAATAAATTGGGTAAATAAACTTAAACATCAAGAAGTCAATATTTCAAATGAAAAGATACAAACGACTATATATTACTACAGCAATAATGAGGATTTTGATTATTTATCTGCTAGTTCAAAAAATGATGAAAATTTATCAGTAGAAGAAAACTTACTTTGGATAACCAATAAACAACAATTTTTTACATCAGGAATTATCAGTAAAAATGGTTTTATAAACTCAAATTTAAAATCCATTTACTTAAATGATTCATCCTATATTAAAACATTACAAATAAATACAGAATTATCATTGATAAATAATACCGCATCATTTAGTTACTTTTTTGGTCCAAATAAGTATTCATTAATGAAAAATATTGATAATAATTTTTATAAAAATATAAATCTTGGATGGATTGGAGTTAATTTTTTTAATAAATACGTTATAATACCAATATTCAACTTTTTAGAAACTATTACTGGCAATTATGGTTTAATAATATTTCTATTAGTTGTTTTAATTCGATTAATAATTACACCACTTACAATTAAGTCTCATTTATCAATGGCAAAATTGAAAGTATTAAATCCCGAAATAAAAAAAATAAAAGAGAAGCATGATGGTGATATGCAAAAATCACAAGCTGAAATCATGGAATTATATCAAAAGACTGGAGTTAGTCCTTTAGGGGGTTGTTTGCCTTTATTATTTCAATTGCCAATTTTAGTCTCTATTTTTTATTTTATACCAAATTCTATTGAATTAAGAGGCAAATCATTTCTATGGGCAAGTGACTTATCAAGCTATGATTCTATTTTAAATTTACCATTTTCAATTCCATTCTATGGAGATCATGTAAGTTTATTTACTTTATTAATGACTATTTCAACATTATTAATTAATAAAGCAAACAGTCAAATGCAAACTATTGAAGGTCCAATGAAAACTATTCAATATATTTTTCCATTTATGTTCCTATTTATATTTAATAATTTTTCATCTGGATTAACTTATTATTATTTTCTTTCAAATGTAGCATCATATGCTCAAATTATAATTTTTAAAAGATTTATTAATGAAGAAAAAATAAAACATGAAATTAATATTAATAGAAAAAAAACATTAAATAAAAAAAAGTCAAACTTTCAAATTAGACTTCAAGAAGCTATGAAATCAAATCAAAAAGCAAAAAAAAGAAAGAAGAATTAACAAATATTGAATAAAAAAATATGTACTTTAATATTATATGGGTAAAATAATTTCAATAGCAAATCAAAAAGGTGGTGTTGGCAAAACAACCACATCAATCAATCTTGCAGCTAGTCTTGCTGCATTAGAATATAAAACTCTTTTAGTAGATGCTGATCCTCAAGCAAATTCAACTTCTGGACTAGGAATAAATGTAGAAAAAATTAATAAAAGTATCTATGATTGTATGATCGATGAGAAAATTAGTAATAAAAATATAATAAAAACTGAATTAGATTACCTTCATCTCTTACCTTCAGATATAGATTTAGTTGGAGCTGAAATTGAAATGGTAGAACTAAAAAATAGAGATACACGAATGAAAAATTGTTTAGATAGTATTAAAAATAAATATGACTTTATAATAATTGATTGTTCACCATCTCTAGGTATTGTTACAATAAATTCATTAGTAGCTTCAGATTCTATAATCATTCCCGTACAATGTGAATACTTTGCATTGGAAGGACTTGGAAAACTTCTTGAAACAATTAAATTAATTCAATCTAAACTAAATTATAATTTATCAATTGAGGGTATATTATTAAGTATGTATGATGTTAGACTTCGACTTAGTAATCAAGTAGTAGAAGAAGTACAAATGCATTTTAAATCTTTAGTTTTCAACACTATAATTCCAAGAAATGTAAGGTTAAGTGAAGCCCCATCTTACGGAGTTCCCGCTATATCATATGATGCTGACTGTAAAGGATCATTAAGTTATATGAATCTAGCAAAGGAATTAATAAAAAAAAATAAAATTACTAAAGAAGCAATATGGTAAAAAGAAGAAAGGCATTAGGAAGAGGATTAGAAGCATTATTAGGAAAAAAATCGAAGAAGTATAATTCTAATATTTTCAAAGAAATTGATATTGATAAAATAATAAGAAATAATAATCAACCAAGATCCAATTTTAATGAAAAGCAATTAAATGAATTAGCTACATCTATATCTACCCATGGTATTATACAACCTATAACTGTAAGAAAAATTGATGAAAATACTTATCAGTTAATATCTGGAGAAAGAAGATTTAGAGCCTCTAAAATTTCAAAACTCAAATCAATTCCAGCATTTATAAAAAATGCTAAAGATGATGAAATGCTAGAAATGGCACTAATAGAAAATATTCAAAGAGAAAACCTAAATTCTCTTGAAATTGCAATTTCATATAAAAAATTAATTGATGAATTAAAAATTAATCAAGAAAATCTTGCTAAAAGAGTAGGAAAAGATAGATCTACAATAAACAATTATTTAAGGCTATTAAAATTACCACCAACTATTCAAAAAGGTATAATGGAAAATAAAATTCAAATGGGACATGCAAGATCTTTAATTACTATCGAAACAAGTGAAATGCAACTTGAAGTATATAAAAAAATGCTAGAAAATAAATTATCTGTTAGAAATGTAGAAAATTTAGTAAAAAAATTAGGTAAAACTAAAAGCTATAGAAAGAAAATATCAACAAAAAATAAAGATATAGAAAAACTAGAGGCTAAATTATCTTCCTTTTTAGGAACAAAAATAAAAATAAGTGGTAACTCTATAAAGGGAGAAATAATCGTACCCTACAAAAACACAAATGATTTGAACAGAATCCTTGAATTATTAGATATCATATAATGATTAAAATTATTATCTTAATACTATTAACAAATACATATTTATTTTCACAAAATAATCTAGTAGAAAGTGATACATCAAAAACCTTAGTTAAATTAAATCCAAAAAAAGCAGCAACTTTATCTGCTATATTACCAGGATTAGGGCAAATATATAATAAACAATATTGGAAAGTTCCAGTAATATATGGTGGCTATATAATAATAGGTCACTACATAAAATTTAATAATGGAATGTATTTTGAATTTAAAAATGCTTTATTGATGGAAGTTGATGGAATAGAATCTACAATAAACCCATTTCCAAATTTTAGTGAATCTTTATTAGAAAGAAACATGGAATTCTGGAGAAGAAACAGAGATTTATTAATAATATTCTCAGGTGTATACTACTTATTAAATATTGTAGATGCTCATGTATTTGCACATCTTAATGAATTTAATATAAATGAGGACATATCAATGAACATTAAACCATCATTAAAACAGATAAATAACTCTAATATAGTAGGTATTTCAATAAAATTTAATTTTTAATATTTAACCCAATTAATAACTCAATATTAATTTATATCTTCGCAAATGTCAGTAATTAAAAAAGGTCCTATTAGAGAATGGTTTGATGCTCTTTTATTTGCTCTTATAGCAGCATCTATAATTAGATGGGCAACTTTCGAAGCATTTACAATTCCCACTCCATCGATGGAAACAACACTTCAAGTTGGAGATTTTCTTTTCGTAAATAAATTAAATTATGGTCCAAGAACACCCATGACTCCCTTACAAATTCCTTTAACACATCAAAAAATATGGGGAACCAATATTCCTTCTTATTTAAGTTGGATAAAATTACCCCAATTTAGATTACCTGGATTTTCTAAAATTGAAAGAAATGATGTAGTGGTTTTTAATTATCCAAGAGAATTAGAAAAACCAATAGATCTAAAAACATATTATGTTAAAAGATGTGTTGCACTACCAGGAGATACTTTAGAAATTGAAAATGGTAATATAATTATCAATTCTAAAACTACCAATACATCAAATGAAATGCAATATAGATTTTATGTAATAACAGAACAATCTATAAATCCTAGAATTTTTAAAAAATATGGTATTTGGGAATATAATAAAACTCAAAATGGTTATGTTATAAATACTAAAGAATCAATTGCAATGAAATTTAAAAATGAACCTTTCATAAAAGATGTCTTTATCGGAAAAATAGAAAAAAATCAAAGTATTTACTCAATATTTCCAGATGCAAATAAATTAACTTGGAATACTGATTTCTATGGACCATTAACTATTCCTAAAAAAGATATGATAATAAAAATAAATGAAGATAATCTTATAAGATATGGTAGCACTATAGCAGATTATGAACATCACAATAATGTAAGTATAGAAAAAAACAAACTCTATATTAACAATAAAGAAATTAAAGAATATAAATTTATTCAAAACTATTATTTCATGATGGGTGATAATAGACATAATTCAGAAGATTCAAGATTCTGGGGATTTGTTCCTGAAGACCACGTTCTAGGTGAAGCTTCTTTTATATGGCTATCTATAGATAAAAACGAGAGTTTTCTTAAAAAAATAAGATGGAATAGGTTATTTAATACAATTAAATAATCTTAGTTCAATACCACTAAAAATAATAAAATTTATTTTCAAAGTAAGAATTAACATTAACTATAAAATAGTTGTATATATAGATAAAGATAGTTTAAAAGATGATTTTAAAATGAATTAAATTAATTTTGAATAATAATTAATGAAAAATAAAAATTTAATATACATATTATCAATAGTAATAATAATATTTATTATTGGGTTAAGCTTTCTAATATATAAATCTGAACAATCAGAAAAAAATAGAATTAAAAAACAAATTGAACTTGATTTCATTTATGATGAATTAGATTCAATATCTATATTATTAGGAGACAAAATATTAACTATATCACAGCTAGGAGGAGAAATAGATTCATTGATTATTATTAAAGAAAATATTGAAAAAGAAAAAAAAGAATTTAGAAGCAGAGCATTCACTCAGATAAATAGATTACAAGGTAAAGTTGAAGGATACAAAGAATTATTAATAGCCCAAGATGAAGAAATTAATAAACTAAAAATTATAAATGAACAACTATATGATGAAAATAAAGGTCAAAAAGTTGAAATCAACACATTAAATATTGCAATTTCAGAAATAAATAAAACAAAAAAAACACTTCAAGAAAAAGTAAATTATGCATCACGTATTGAATTAAAAAATTTAGAAATATTAGGGATATCTAAAAATGGAAGAAATTATAAAAATTCTTTTAAAAATAGATTAGTCAATAAAATAAAAATTGATATTGAAATAGAAGAAAATGAAATAGCAAAAATTGAAATTAAAGATATTTATTTAAGAGTTGAAAAACCTGACGGTAATATTATGTTCGATATTTCAAAAGGATCAGGATCTTTTATTTTTAATAATAGAGAACTATTTTATACTATTAAAAGAGAAGTATTAATTGATAAACTATCAAAATCATTAAGTATTGAATACATAAAAAATGAAGATTTTATGATAGGAAATCATACAGTAACATTATATACAGATTCATATATTATTGGTAAAAAGGAATTTTTAGTAAAATAATTATTTTTTTAAATTCAAAACAGTAGTTTTGCATCGCATTTTAACAAATTGTTATGAATAGAAATTACGAAACAGTATTTATATTAAATCCGGTTCTATCTGAAAAACAGCTAGAAAATACTGTAAAAAAATACCAAAAACATTTAGAAAAAAATAAAGTTAATTTTATATGTAATGAAAGTTTAGGATTTAAAAATCTATCATACCCAATTAAAGACAAAAAAACAGGATTTTTTCACTTATTTCAATATACCTCTGATAAGATTGATGTTGTTAAAAACATTGAAAAAGAATTTATAAGAGATGATTCTATAATCAGATATATTACAGTTTCTTTATGTAAAGATGGAATAGAATTTAATGCAAGAAGAGCAAAAGGAGAATTTAAGAAAAAAAAGAAATAAAATATGAAAAGTCAATTTAATTCAGCGCTTCAAAACGAATCAATAGATAGATCTAGCAAACAAAAAAAGTTTTGTAGATTTAAAAAAAGTGGGATTAAGTACATTGATTATAAAGATTCTGATTTTTTGAAACAATTTATAAATGATCAAGGAAAAATACTGCCTAGAAGAATTACCGGAACTAGTTTAAAATATCAAAAAAAAGTTGCTCAAGCAATTAAAAGAGCAAGACACTTAGGATTATTACCTTTTTCAACTGATTCTCAATAATATGGATGTTATTTTAATTAAAGATGTGCCAGGTTTAGGTTTTAAAAATGAAATAGTAAAAACTAAAAATGGATATGGTAGAAATTATCTTATACCAAAAGGTTATGCTATACTAGCAAATTTATCAAATTCAAAAATTCTAAATGAAATATTAAAACAAACAAAAAATAAGCAAGAAGAAATTCTAAATAAATCTAAAGAATTATCAAAAAATATAGGTAAATTAATATTAGATATACCAGTTAAAGTAGGATCTGAAAATAAAATATTTGGTACAATAACTACAGCTCAAATTTCTGACTTATTAAATAAAAAAGGATTTGATATAAATAAAAAAAATATTTCTATTTTATCTAAAATAAATAATATTGGTACATATGATGTAAACCTTTCAATCCATAAGGAAATAACTCATCCAATAAAGATTAATATCATAGCTAATAAAGAAAAGTCAAAAAAAGAAAAAGCTACAAAGAAAACTTCAAAAACGAAAACAACTAATAAAAAGAAATAAAACAATTCCAATTCAAAATAGATCAAACATTTATTAAATTGGTTTCCAGATATTTCTTATGAAAAATTATTTTTTTGTTAATGTTTTAATAAATCTACCATTAGATAAGTATTATACATATAAAGTCAATAATAAACAAAAAAGAAAAATTGAAATAGGTTCGATTGTATCGATACCATTTGGTAATAATAATGAAATAATTAAAGGAGTTGTTATTTCAATAATCAATAATTTTAAATCAAATTATATAATTAAAAAAATATTAGATAATCAAAATAAAAATGTACTTTTTACAAAAAAACAAATTCAATTTCTTAAATGGGCTGAAGAATATTATTTGCTTAATTTATCAAAAATATTTCACACAATTGTCCCAAATAATATACTAGAAAGTATTAATAATTCTAATATAAAAAATCAAAAAGACAATAAAAAAATT
>JAPYTU010000041.1 GCA_029940715.1 Cytophagales bacterium | reverse complement strand
TGTTAACTCAGATTTTTCAAATGTAAATTCTATAGTTATTTCAGATATTTTTCTTGGATCTACTCCCATAATTTTTGTAATTTTTGCCGTGGAATTTGGCATAGAAAAATTTCCTTTATTGGCACATATTCCCATTACTGTGCTCATGCAACTACAAAGTGCTGAAGATACAAGATCTGTTGGAGCAAACGCTTTACCCTTTCCATTGTTATCTGTAGGAGCATCAGTTATTACATTATCTCCTGACTTTAGATGTTTGGATGAAGTTCTTAGATTTCCTATGTACTTGTTTTCTATTGTATGGCTCATTCTGTTAAAATATTATGCATTAATATTTATACTAAAATATAATTATATATTATTTTTCACATAAAAATATAATTTAACGTTATAATATTATTAAAATAATGTAACATTGATTTTTATGCAAAATTTTTGTTTTATGTTAAAAAAGTATTGTTTTATAATAATTTTTTTATCCTCTATAAGCATTCATATAAATGCTCAAGAGGTTGACTATTTTGATTATGAACATGAAATACTTTGGGGAATAAATAAAAATACTAATGCTGGACTTATTGGTGGAGGAGTATTAAAATTCAGCAATAAAATTGCAGAAAAATTATATAGTACTATAGGAGTGGAACTTGTTAATGTAAAACATCCTAAAGAAAATAAATATAGTTCGGCTCTTGGGTATGGGAGAACATTTATTTGGGCTAAACAGAATTATTTTTTTTCATTTCGAGGACAGTACGGTAGAGAAATGATTTTATTTTCCAAAAAAGATCAACAAGGAATTCAAGTAAATGCTCAAGTTGCAATTGGACCTAGTATAGGGATGCAAATTCCTTATTATATTAAGTACAATAGGAATAGTAGAATGGAAATTGAACCTTTTGATCCTGATATTCATAGTTTTAATAATGTAATAGGTGTTGCGAGTTTTACTGAAGGATTTAAAGAGATGAAAATCAGACCAGGTATAAATTTTAAAACGGCAATAAATTTTGAATTTGGAAGTAAGAAATCTTCTACTTCAATCGAAGTAGGATTTTTAGCTGAAGCCTTTACAAAAAAAATAATTATAATTCCTACTGCAGAAAATAAATCTATTTTTACGAGTGCCTTTATTACATTATTCTACGGAAGAAAATACTAATATTTACGTACTTTAATTTAAATTACACTTTCATATGAATGAATCTAATGGAGTTGTGTCAAGGTTTAAAAAGCCAAAGTGGCTAAAGGTAAAATTACCTGTTGGAGAGGAGTATAAGAAAGTAAGAAAGATTGTAGATAAGTACAAATTGCATACCATATGTGAGAGCGGTAACTGTCCTAATATGGGTGAATGTTGGGGGGCTGGAACTGCTACCTTTATGATTCTAGGAAATGTTTGTACTAGAAGCTGTACTTTTTGTGCTGTTGCAACGGGGAAACCTCCAGAATACGATACTTTGGAACCATTAAGAGTTGCAAAAGCTATAAAAAAGATGGGTGTTAAACATGCTGTTATAACATCTGTTAATAGAGATGAACTCAAAGATAAAGGTGCTGAGATTTGGTATCAAACTGTTAAGTTGACAAAAAAACTTTCTCCTTCTACAACTATAGAAACATTAATTCCAGATGTTAAATCCAATTGGGATGCCTTGCATAGAATGATAGATGCTGGACAAGAAGTAGTATCTCATAACATTGAAACTGTCGAGAGGCTTTATAAAAGGGTCAGGCCACAAGCTAAGTATGAAAGAAGTTTAGAGCAAATTAAACTAACAAAAGAATGTGGTAAAAGAACAAAATCTGGTTTGATGGTAGGGCTTGGAGAAACAAAAGATGAAATTCTTAAAACAATAGATGATATGGTTGAACATGGCCTTCATATTCTAACCATCGGTCAGTATTTGCAACCTACAAAGATGCATTTGGAAGTAGATAATTTTATTTATCCTGAAACTTTTGATATGTATAGAGAAGAAGGTTTAAAAAGGGGGTTAAAGTATGTGGAATCAGGACCATTAGTTCGTTCTTCTTACCATGCTGAAAGACATGTCAATGTACCGATATAATAAAATATTATTATTTTTTATTTGCATTACCTATCAATCTATAGGTCAAGTTAACACATCAAATATTACTATAGTTCGAGATAAATGGGGGGTTCCACATATCTATGGAAATACTGATAAAGAAGCTGCTTATGGTCTTGCCTGGGCACATGCAGAGGATGACTTTCATACAATTCAAAAAACTTTTTTGCCTGCTAAAAAAATGCTTGGCAGATTGAATGGAATACAAGGTGCCTTTCTTGACTATGTAGTTGAATTATTAAGATGCAGAAATGTGGCAGAGAGAGAATTACAAAACCTTCCTCCAGAGGGATTAAATGTGATATATGGATATTTAGAGGGGTTAAATGCATATGCAAAAAAGTATCCTGAGAAAGTGCTAGTTAAAAATTCATTTCCCTTAACTATTCATGATTATTTAACTGGACTTAATTTGATGCTTCATCTTTTTTCTGATACAGGAGATGTTATTGAGCAATTATTTAGTAACAATATTGATCCAATTAAAACTCTTGATGGCGTAGATAATATTAGAAGTACAATTGGATCTAATGCTTTTGCTTTTAATAGCAATAAAACTGTTGATGGAAAAACATATTTAAATGTTAATACTCACCAACCTTTAGAGGGACCATTTTCTTGGTATGAAGCTCACATAAATAGTAATGAAGGATGGAATATGCTTGGTGGATTGTTTCCAGGTTTGCCAATTCCTGTGATAGGAACTAATAATAATTTAGCTTGGACGCATACATATAACTATCCAGATATTAATGACGTGTATCAGCTTATTATTAATCCAGATAATGAAAATGAATATAAAATTGATGGTTCTTGGAAAGAGTTTGAAAGTAAAGAAATAAAAATATTAGTAAAAGTATTGTTTGGAATAAAAGTTAATATAAAAAGAAAAATTATTTGGTCAGATTTTGGTCCAGTGATAAAAAATAAGAAAGGATATTTTTCATTTTATTCACCTTCTTTAAATAACATAAGTGCTGTTGAGCAGTGGTTTAAAATGAGTAAAGCTTCTAATTTTGAGGAATTTGAAAATGCTCTTGGTCTTGTAGGAATTCCTAGGTTCAATATAGTATATGCAGATAAAGAAGATAATATTTTTTATATGAGTAATGCTAGGCTTTCGGTTAGAGATAGTAGTATTGATTGGGAAAAATTAATTATTGGAGACACATCATCATTAATTTTAAACGAATACCATCCTTATGAAGACTTACCAAAATTACTTAATCCTCCAAGTGGTTACATTTTTAATACCAATAACTCACCTTTTAATTCAACGAGTAAAAAATATAATTTAAAAGAAGAAAATTTTGTTTCAACATTTAATTTTAGGGAGAAAGAAAATAATAGGAGTCTACGGTTTATGGAACTCATAGAGGATTACGATAAGATTTCATATGAAGATTTTAAAACAATAAAATATGATCAAAAATATCCTGAGAAAATTTTATATCGTAATGATTTGAATTCACTTTTTAGCTTACAAGCAGAAAAATTTCCTGAACATAAGGAATTAATTTCTATACTTCATAACTGGGACAAGAAGGCAGGATACAACAATTTAGGTGCTGCTCAATGGAGAGTTTATTATAAATTTATCAGAGAAGTTATTTTTGAAACTAAACTTAAAAGAAATGTAGCAATTCCAGATTCATATCATCTTCAGGCCATTGAAAAGACAGAGAAATATTTGAAAAAACATTTTGGAAAGATTGATATTATTTTGGGAGACCTGCAGAGACATATTAAGGGTAATATTAATTTACCCGTATCTGGATTAGATGATATGATTGCACCTTCTGATGTGGTGGCTTATAAAAATGGAAGATTAAAAGCAGTATCTGGTGAGTCATACATAATGCTAATACAATTTTCTAATGATGGTATTGAAATTGAAACGATACTTCCTTATGGCAACTCTAATAATCCAGATAGTCCACATTATACTGATCAAATGATCAAGTATATTAATAAGGAAACTAAATTAATGACTTTAGATAAAGAAAAAATTTTTAGTGACGCGGTAAGGATATATAGTCCTAATCAATAAGATTTATTTTCTTTTTAAGTTTTATAATTCTTCTAAATGATTCATTAATTCTTAGCATTGAAATGTTACCATCTTCAATATTTTTTTCTATTAATGAAATTATCTGTTCTGGAGATACTTTATTTTTTGCGGTTTGATTATTAGAAAAAAGTAAAACATCAATGCCACCATTTATTGCCATAATAATAGAATTTTCAAGACCATAGTACTTGGTTATGGCACTCATCTGCATGTCATCTGAAAAAATAAGACCTTTATAAGAAAGAAATTCTCTAAGTAAAGTTGTTAAAGTTTTTTTGGAAAGTGTTGCCGGAAGCATACTATCATCAAGTTGACTATTAACTACATGGCTACTCATAATACCTGTAACAACTCCTTCATCAATCAATTTTTGGTAGGGAAAAAGCTCTTCAATTATCCAAGATTTTGAAACATCGGTAACTTCTTTATGTGTGTCTGTAGAAGAACTTCCGTGTCCTGGAAAATGTTTGATTGCGGTAATAATATTATTTTCATTATGAGCTTTTATAAATTTAAGAGCATGAAAATGTACTTTTTCAGGATCTTTTCCATAGCTTCTCTCATACTTATAGATAACAGAATTTTCAAGATTTAAAGCAAGGTCAACGGTAGGTGCAAAATTGACATTTATTCCTAATTCTTTTAATAATGAACTTGTTAATTTAGCGTAGTAATAAGTGGAATCAAGATTATTTAATTGCCCTAAATATTTAGCGGATTTTGTTTGATGAAAACCATATTCAGGTTTTAATCTATTTACTTTTCCACCCTCTTCGTCAATAGCAATAAATGATGGGATCTGTGATATACGTTGAACTTCATCAATTAAAATTTTTAGATGATGTTTCCCTCTTTTTTTGTTAATATTTTTTTCAAATAATATAATTCCTCCTAGATAATTTTTTGAATATGCCTCTAGCATAGAGTCAGATTCTAGCACTTTTTGTAAATCGCCTATCCCAAAAATAAGCATTTGAGAAATTTTTAATCTTAAGGAGTCAGATTGGATATTGTTTGCTCTTTTATTAGATACTGAATTAAAATTTAAAATAATTGAAAAAAGTATAATGCTAATTATTCTCATTGATTTCTATTGTTTTTTTTATTAATTCAGATATGTATTTTCCATTATATGGTCCAAACCAGTTCATTGTATATGTTTCGTATGTGTAAATATCGTGTTTGTCATACCATTTATCATCAGTTACATATCCTATGTAACATCCGTTAAAGCTATTTATCATCAAATTTAACTTTTTATTTGATAATGGATTTTCAATAGGTGATAATGAATTTTCAATGGGGTTAACTAATTCTCCTGAAAAGTCACAAGGAGTGCCGACAAGAAGATTTTCTCCTATCCTTAGGTATGAAATGTATTTTTTAGTATTTCCCACAAGCCATTTGAATAACCAAGGTCTAAAAATTAAGTAAGAATTTAATTTATAAGATTCTTCTCTTAGTTGTATGTCAATTGTATTTGAATGAAGTTTGAATTCGTATTTAGTTCCCACTGACCTGAAAGCATTAAGGAGCTCTTCTGAAATGCCGTCACTTATTTCCATCACTTTTTTAGATCCTATTTTATGTCTTGAACGGGGACTCATACTTCCTACAGCACCTGCGCCATATACTACAAAATCAATTTTTTTATTCTTTTCTAGTTTTTTTACAACTTTTCCAGGGTAATCAGAAGATAGATTTAGTTGCTTTCTTCCATAGCAAGTTGCGTGTGCAGAATATGAAAAAATGATTCCATTTTCTCCGTTATCTTTTTCAATTTTTATCATTCTTAGGTAGGGGTCATATGTTCCTAATGAGTCTCCAACAAGTCTGTTGGTTATATAATCTGCAGCATAAATGGATGTATATCCTATGCGAGCATTATGTAGATTTTTTGTAGCTTCAATTATAGCATTTCGAGTTTGATTTGTTATAAATTCTAAGATTTTAGCATCAAATGTTCCTCCAAATAGATTTCCTGCTAATCTTTCAAGATATCCTCCTATGCTTGAGTGTGTGTGGGAAGCTGTGAAATAAATATTTTTACTCTCTAAATCTAATCCTTCTACCAACTTTTCTGTGTTTAGGGTAGGGGGAATAATTAATAAATCCATGGAGATGTATGCTGATCGATAAATTCCATTATCAAAGATTACAGCACTAACCCAGATGCTATCTTCGATACCCTCAAAATGTGCTCCTTTTCTGGCCCCATATCCTGCCATAGGAGTTTTGTATTTTGGTATGAGGGATTTTTTTGCCCATCCAACTTTAATGGTATCACCATTAATGTGTTGAGGCATGTTATTTTTTAGAGAATCAAATGCTTTGATCGTGTTTTGATAATATAAACTCTCTTCCAATGGAGATCTATCTAGCGGTTTAATAGCCAGAGCTAAAAGTGAAAATGTAAAAAGTATTGCTATAGTAAGTCTTTTAAACATTAAATTTTCATGTTACATTTATAAGATACAAAAATATAAAATTATGAGATTCAATATAGTAATACTTGTTTTTATGTCATTTATTATTGCAATGACACCAGCTTTAGATAAGAAAAAGAAAAATTTAGAAGATTCATTATTATATGATCTTGGAAAATGGAGAAATATTGGACCTTTTAGAGGAGGCAGATCTACCACTTCAACAGGGATAACAGGAAATTATTATACCTATTATATGGGAACTACTGGAGGAGGAGTTTGGAAAACTGAAAATGCGGGGATTAATTGGAAAAATATTTCAGATGGGTTTTTTAATACAGGTTCAGTTGGAGCAGTTGCAGTTTCTGAGAGTGATAATAACATTGTTGTAGTTGGGATGGGAGAGTCTCCTGTTAGAGGAGTAATGACTTCATCTGGTGATGGGATATATAAGTCTACTGATAATGGAGAAACATGGAAACATCTTGGTCTTGAAAAAACAAAGCATATTTCTCAGGTAAGAATACATCCAACAAATCCTGATATTATGTATGTTTCAGCACAAGGAAGTCCTTATGCTCCAACATCTGAAAGAGGAATTTATAAGACTTTAGATGGAGGAGATACGTGGAAAAAAGTATTATTTGTAGATGCTAATTCTGGAGCAAATGACTTAGCAATGGATTATACTAATCCAAGGATATTGTATGCGTCATTTTGGGATCATCAGAGGTTACCTTGGTATGTTAGGAGTGGTGGAAATGGAAGCAGCATATGGAAGTCAGTAGATAGTGGAGAGACGTGGACTGAACTTACTGTGGGACTTCCTAAAAAAGTTATGGGAAAAATTGGTGTTTCTGTTTCTAGAGCAAATCCTAAAATTGTGTATGCAATCATCGAGTCTGATGAGGGAGGTTTATATAGGTCTGATGATTCAGGAAAAACATGGTCACTTCTTAATGACGATAGAATGCTTAGGGCTAGATCATGGTATTATATGCACATTTACGCAGATCCATCAGATGAAAATGTGGTGTATGTATTAAATGCTCCTGTCATGAAATCAATTGATAAGGGAAAATCATTTTCTCCTGTTCAGGTACCACATGGCGATAATCATTACCTATGGATTAATCCGTCTAATTCAAAAAATATGATAAACTCAAATGATGGAGGTGCTAATATTACTTTTGATGGAGGTCTCTCTTGGTCAACACAAAAAAATCAACCAACGGCTCAATTTTATAGAGTAAATGCTGATAATAGATTTCCTTATTGGGTATATGGAGGTCAGCAAGATAATTCATCAGTAGCAATAGTAAGTAGAACGTTTAGTAATGGTATTAGTTGGAAAGATTGGATTGCAGGTGTAGGGGGATGTGAGAGTTCATACGTTGCCTTTGATCCTGATAATCCACAATTTATGTATGCTGGATGTTATCAAGGAATTATTCAAGAATATAATCTAGAAATAGATAATGTTAAAAATATTATGGCTTATCCTGAAAATGGATTGGGAGAGCCTTCTGATGAGCAGAAATATCGATTTAATTGGAATGCACCAATTCTGGTTTCATCGCATGATAGTAATATCATTTATCACGCAGCACAGAAATTATTAAAAAGTAGTGACAGGGGACTACATTGGGAGGAAATAAGTAGTGATTTAACAAGAAATGTTAAAGAACATCAGGGAGCTGGTGGAGGTCCAATTACTAATGAGGGAGCGGGTGGAGAAATATACCATACTATCTATTATGTTGCTGAATCATCACATAATAAGGATGTTATTTATACAGGAGCAGATGATGGACTTGTACACGTAACTCGAGATGGAGGAAAATCTTGGATGAATATAACTCCAGATATTGAGGAAGGAATGATAAATGCTATTGAGGTATCTCCCCACAATCCTGCAACTGTTTATATAGCATTTAATAGGTATAAGTTTGATGATTTTAGGCCATATATCTATAAATCTACAGATTATGGTGAAAGTTGGAAATTACTTAATGAAGGTATTGAAGAAAATAGTTTTGTGAGAGTTGTGAGAGAAGATCCTAAAAGAGAAGGACTCTTGTATGCGGGTACAGAGAGAGGTTTATATCTCTCAATGGATGGAGGAAAAGTATGGAAAAAATGGCAACATAATTTACCAATAGTTCCTATAACAGATTTAAAAGTTCACCATAACGATTTAATCGTAGCAACTCAGGGTAGGGCTTTCTGGATATTTGATGACCTTACACCATTGCATCAATTTTCTTCTAAACTAAAAGAAAATAATGTGCATTTTTTTGATGTAGTTGATAAGCATAAAGTATTATTTTCAGCAATGAGAAGGCAAGGGCCTTTAGGTGAAAATCCCTCTTTTTCTCTACAAATGAAATACTTTATTCGAAAAATTGAAGAAAATGATTCTACTGAATTAAGGATTGAAATTTTTGATGATTCAGATGATCTTATAAGATCTTTTTCAAGTGAAGAAAAAAATAAAAATAAACAAGCAATAAAAGAAGAAGGAAAATTTCAGATTTTGAAATGGGATTTAGATGTTGAGGGTTACGAACCACCTGAAGGGGTGATGACACCTCGAGGATCTAATGGATACATGAGATCATACTCTGTTGTTCCTGGAAATTATAAAGTAAAATTTACTTATGGAGAGTATGAAAAGACTAGCTCTTTTAAAATATTGACAGATCCTAGAGAAAATATTTCTAAAGAGTATTATGATAACAAAAATGAATTGTTATCTAAGATTGATTCTGATATCGATAATATTTATAGTAGCCTCGTTAAACTTCAAAGTGTTAGAAATCAGCTTAAAGATCTTAATGAGAGACTTAGAGAGAATGAAATCTATAATGAGATTGTAGATTTATCCAAGAGTACTATTGAATTAATAAATGATACAGAATCAAAACTTATTTCTCCTAAACAGAAAACATTTCAAGATGTTATCAACTTTAGAAATCAGTTAGATAATCAACTGTATGATTTAATGATGACAATAGATCAGAATTTTCCACCTCTTACTGGAGGAGAAAAAATTCGATATAACGATCTACATGCCAGATGGGTATCTATAAAAACTGGTGTAGATAAGGTTGTTGAAAATGTTGATGGAATAAATATTTTGTTAACAAAAAAATCAGTTCCTTATATATCTAGAGAGAAAAAATAAATGTTTAAAAATTTATTCACCTTTATGTTTTTTGTATTAATAAGTTTTGAAGCTTCATCGCAAAATGTAAAGAAAGCTTATAAACTATATCAGAAGAATGACCTGGTAAAGTTAAGAGAGATTCTAGAAAAAATGGATATTAAAACTCCCAATAATCCAGGAGTGTATTATTTGTATTCACTCTTACACTTAAAGAATTCTTTGGAGAGAATAAGTATTGATTCTGCCCACATTTCTATACTTAACTCTAAAGACAATATTTCAAATGTTGATGAAAAACAACACCTTGAATTGATGGAGTTTGACATTACAAAAACAAGTATAGATTCTCTTGAGGACGTAATTGATAAAATAGAATTTAAGTTTGTTCTTAAAGAAAATACAGTTGAAGAATATGAAAGGTATATGACGAAATATTCTTCTTCTATTTCTTTTAAAGAAGTTGTAAAAAATAGGAATGCCCTTGAATTTTTAACCGCAAAATATCAGAATACATGGCAGTCTTATAAATTATTTTTAGATAAGTATCCTTATGCCATTGACGTTTCAGATGCACAGTTAAATTATGAAAGATTACTTTTTGAAGAGAAAACGCGTGATGGTGAACTTGACTCTTATGAAATATTTTTGCTTGAAAACCCATTAACTCCTTATAGGGATAGCATTGAAAAAAAACTACTTATTTATTATTCTATAGGAAATAATTCTTCAGGATATGTAAAGTTTTTAACCAATTATTCTAATAGTAAATATGCTGGTCTTGCCTTAAATCTGTGGTACCATAGTGTAGATAAAAAATTGGATCTTATTGATAAAGCTCTAATAGATAATAATTTGTATGATTCTCTAGCTTCTATATCTTCTATTGACAAGATTCCTCTCCTTGGATTTTTTGAAGATAGTAAGATAGGATTTGTTGATTCTACTGGTAATACTATATTAAAAATATCGGACAGGAAATATTCTCTAGATGTGATATGTTCATTTATAAATTCAGATTTTTTTGTTGTTGAAGAAGGTGGAATTAAAACCATTTATAATAGAAAATTTGATAAAATATATTCAGGTAATTTTTCTTTAGCAGAAGATATTGGTAAAGGCATAATTAAAATTTTTTCAGATGGAACGGTAAAGCTTATTCATAAGAGTGGATATGAATTATTTGATAAAAATTACGAAGATGCCTACCTTATTGATGGTAAATATATCCTTTTGCTAGAAGATGGGAAGTATGGATTATTTTCAATTTTAGGAAAGAGGATTTATAATTTTATTTTTGATGATGTATTTCAAGAAGGTTCCTTTATCCTTTTTCAAAAGGATGGTTTAATTGCGGTTTCTAATAGTGAAAAAATTTTTGATGATGGATTAAGCATTAATAATCATTTGAATTTTTTTTATATTGATTATGAGTACTTTGATTCAGGATTTTTATTATTATTTACTGAAAATGAAGAAGAACTTCTTGATGATAAGTTAAATATTATTATTCCTAGAACTCTTCAATTTATAGATTTTCATCCTTTTGGATGGACATCTAAAAATGAATATGGAATAAAAATTTTTAGTAAACTTTTTAAATTTCCTTTTTCAACATTTTTTGAAGATTTAAAATATTCTGCATTACATTTTGCAGAAAAAAGAAATTCTGAGTGGAGCATGTATTCTATGTCTAGTGGAGATATGGTCATGTCTTCTGTAGATTCTCTTTTTTTTATTACGGACTCTGTATTCTGGTACAGAAAGGGAATTGTAAACAATTTAGTTTTTCCTAATAGTAAAGAGGTTGAATTAAAAAATGATGATAAGATTTTTGTTATGTCATCACCATATAAAGATAACAGCGTAAGTTATTTAAGAGTACAAAGTGGTGATGATTATTACATATTAGATAATTTGGGTAGAATTTTACCTATGGTTGAGTATTATCATGTAGTCAAGAATGGAGATACTTTTTCAGAAATATCAGAAAAATATAAGATTTCACAGTCTGAAATACTTGCACTTAATAATAGAAAAAGTAAAAAAATTATCATAGGAGAAAAGCTAAAGATAAAAGGGTATGCACCAAAAAATATTTTATCAAATACCCTTTTTTATATAGATTTTCAGGGAAAAAAAGGTATTGTAGATACAACTGGATCTACAATTCTAGAACCTATATACGATGGTCTAAAAGTTAATGATTCAAAAAATATAATTCTTATAAAAGATCAAATGTTTGGAAATTATAATTCTCAGAGACGACAAGTCATTAGCCCTTTGTATTCTTCTGTTATTTTACCTATTTGTAATACGTATTATTCATCTAAAAAAAATGATTATTATGGAATTATTGATTCTTTGGGAAATGAGGTTTTAAACTTTGAATTTGATAGAATAATTGAGTGGAATGACACACTTGTAATAGCTAAGAAAAATGACTCTTTTTCAATAATTAACATAAAAAATAATAGTATTATAATTGAATTTAATCGTTTTTCATTTATTAGAGAAAATGGGAATAAGCTTATAGAAATTTTTTCTAAAGATGGTTATGGTATCTACTCAAGTATTTTTGGAGAAATTTTAATGCCTAAGTATGATGATATTAAAAAAATTGAAATTAATGATACTTTTTATTTTGTTGCCAGGCAAAGTCTTGATGAAGCCATGCTTCTTGTAAATCTTATGATAAAAGAAAATGGAAAAATTATTAAGAATCAAGCCATGGATTTATCTTATTATGATAACTTAAATTGCTCTAATTAATGATTATTTTTAAACAAGTTGAAAATAGTTTAATATTGCATTAAAACACTGAAAGTTAATTTTTTTTTTTAAAAAGTCACTTAGTTATGAGAGGATATATTTTATTTCTTTTAGTTATTTTATACCCCTTTTCTGGGTACTCTCAACAAGGTTTTAACTACCAGGTAATTGTTCGTGATGCCGATGGAAATATAAGGTCCGATCAAG
>JAPYTU010000040.1:2210-12740 GCA_029940715.1 Cytophagales bacterium | reverse complement strand
ATTAAAGTGGCACGCGAGCTGGGTTCAGAACGTCGTGAGACAGTTCGGTCCCTATCTGTTGTGATCGTAAGAAGCTTGAGAGAACCTAACTCTAGTACGAGAGGACCGAGTTGGACAAACCTCTGGTGTACCGGTTGTGGTGCCAACTGCACCGCCGGGTAGCTACGTTTGGAAGAGATAAGCGCTGAAAGCATCTAAGCGCGAAGCTCCACTCAAGATGAGGCTTCTTTTAAGGGACGTTCAAGACTAGGACGTTGATAGGCTGTAGGTGTAAAGGCAGAAATGTCAAAGCTGAGCAGTACTAATTACCCGTAACTTCCTTCACTAACTGTTTTTTTATAATTAATTCTACATTATTCGCATTGTGTTACGATATTAAGATTTTATGGTGACTATTGCATAGGTGTCCACCTCTTCCCATTTCGAACAGAGAAGTTAAGCCCTATAGCGCCGATGGTACTACTGTTACTAGTGGGAGAGTAGGTCGTTGCCAGACTTTTATTTTATAAAAAGCCTCTTTTTTAGGGGCTTTTTTTTATTTTGTATCTTGGATAAATATAATATTAATTATATATGAAATTGTTTTCTGTTTTTTTAGGTGGCAGAGCTAGGAAATGTAATACTGAATTGCATGATGTAGTTTTTACTTGTGGTCAATCAATTAAAGATACTTATTATGATTTATTAGATAAGTGGTTTGGTCTTCCTGATAGATTGCATATTGATTCATGGGTTGAAATTTCAATTATAGATGGGTATAAAGTAACGTTAAAAAAAGAAAAATTTCAGAGTTCAAATAAGTTGTATTTTATAAATCTTGGTGCTTATGATTCTAATAAATTTGAAGAATTACATGAAAGTAAGTTTATGGTTGGAATGGAAAAAAATACAATAAAAAATAGAGCAAAAAAAAGTCTACTAGTTGGTATGCATCAAGTTCATACAGACGACCTTTATGATGTTGATGATTGTATAGAAATAATTAAAGTGTCTAACCGATATGTACATCTTGAAAAAACTGATAAAGTAGAAAAACTAAAGTTTAATAATGGATATTTTCCTATTCCTAGAAAAATAATTAATGAATATAAATCTAATCAGTAGAAGTTACTAATTTTTTGATTTTCCTTTATCTGGTTTTCCTGTAGTTTTAGGTTTATTATCAGCAATACTTTCTCTCATTTCAGTATCTGCTTTTATATTTTGAAATTTATAATAATCTAATATACCTAAGTTCCCTTTTCTAAATGCTTCTGCCATTGCTTTTGGAATTTCTGCTTCTGCCAAAATTACTTTTGCTCTTGCGTCTTGTGCTTTAGCAATCATTTCCTGTTCAGCCGCAACTGCCATAGCTCTTCTTTCTTCAGCCTTTGCTTCAGCAACTTTTAAATCAGCTTCTGCTTGATCTGTTTGCAGTATAGCACCAATATTTTTTCCTATATCTATATCAGCAATATCAATTGATAAAATTTCAAATGCTGTTCCTGCATCTAATCCTCTTTCAAGTACTAATTTTGAAATTTTATCAGGATTTTCTAATACTTGTTTATGAGATATAGATGATCCAATTGATGATACTATACCTTCACCTACACGAGCTAAAACTGTTTCTTCACCAGCACCTCCCACTAATTGAGAAATATTTGCTCTAACTGTAACTCTTGCTTTAGCAATTAATTGTATTCCATCAGCTGCAACAGCTGTAACATTAGGAGTATTTATAACCTTAGGTGTTACTGACATGGTTACAGCTTCAAAAACATCTCTACCTGCTAAATCAATTGCAGTAGCTTGTTTAAATGTTAATTCTATATTAGCTTTTTCAGCAGAAATTAAAGCAGTGATTACCTGAGGAACATTTCCTCCAGCTAAGTAATGTGTTTCTAAATCTGCACCTTGTAATTTTCTACTTGATGTATGAATATCATCTTTGATAGTTAGTCCAGCTTTTGTCGCTGTAATAAGTGAGTTTACAATAATTGAAGGTGGTACCCTTCTTACTCGCATGAATATAAGTTCAAGCAGTCCAATTTTTACTCCTGAAAATTGTGCAGTAATCCATAAGTTAACAGGAATAAAATATAAAAATGTAAAGACAAGAACAGTTATACCAAGAATTAAAAGAGCTGTAAGTACCATAAGATTATTTAATTTTTTTTACCAAAATTTTGTCTTGTAAGATATTAATAATTTTTATTTTTTTATTCTCTTTAATGAAGTTTTCTTCCGATTTTACTTCATAACTTTTGTTAAAAAATAAAGCTTTTCCATAAGGTTTTAATGAAGAAGTAGTAATGCCAAAGTCTCCAACTTTTAAATTATCATATTTGTTTTTGTCAACGCTATCAACATGAATTTTTTTTAGAGCTAATTTGTTCCATGTATTAGACTTTAAAGAGTAAGTAATTAATATTAAAATAATAAAAGAACTAAGAATAGAATAAATGACTCCTAGATTGTATCCAAAATATTGAAATGCCAGATAATCTGATGAAAAAATTGATATTACACCAAAAATTCCAAAAATCGTTGTTCCTGGAATAAATAGTATTTCAATTAAAATCAGTAGTATGCCAAGAATTAATAAAATACCTAAAATAACAATTTCCATAATTAATTAGTATGCTTTTGCAAAAACTACCATTCCTTTAGATTTTTTTCCTGTTACTATGCATTTTCCTTCATTTTGCTTTTTAGTAATTGGTATACATCTAATAGTTGCTTTTGTTTCTTTTTTAATTTTTTCTTCAGTTTCTACTGTTCCATCCCAGTGAGCATACACAAAACCAGATTTATTTTTTATAATATTTTTAAAATCTTCGTAATTTTTTGCTGTATGGGAATTTTTATTTTTAAAATCATTCGCTTTTTTGTAAATATTATTTTGTATTTCAATGAGATAGTTTGAAATTTTATCCCTAATGGATTTAATGTTAGTTGTTTCTTTTTTAAGTGTATCTCTTCTTGTAATTTCAATTGTATTATTTTCTAAGTCTTTTGGTCCTAAAGCTAGCCTAATGGGAACACCTTTAAGTTCATATTCAGCAAATTTCCATCCTGGTTTATTATTTTTTCTATTATCTATTTTATAGCTAATATTTTTATTATCTAGTTGACTGGCTATTTTATTAAATGCATTATTAATTTTTTCATATTCTTTTTCGTTATTAAAAATAGGAATCATAACCACTTGTATTGGAGCTAAATTTGGAGGTAAAACAAGACCTTTTTCATCAGAATGGGCCATAACTAATGCTCCTACCAGTCTAGTGGATACACCCCATGACGTTCCCCATACATACTCTTTTTTACCTTGTGGTGTAGAAAATTGAACGTTAAAAGCTTTAGCGAAATTTTGTCCTAGAAAATGTGATGTTCCTGCTTGTAAAGCTTTTCCATCTTGCATTAATGCTTCTACACAAAAAGTTTCTACAGCTCCTGCAAATTTTTCATTTTCAGATTTTATCCCTTTTAGAACAGGAATTGCCATTGTTTTTTCAAGAAATTCTGAATATATATCTAGTATTTTTAGAGTTTCTTCTTTAGCTTCTTCTTTTGTTGAATGAGCTGTATGTCCCTCTTGCCAAAGAAATTCAGATGTTCTCAAGAATAATCTTGTTCTCATTTCCCATCGTACAACATTTGCCCATTGATTAATTAATATAGGCAAGTCTCTATAGGATTGAATCCAATTTTTGTATGTATTCCATATAACTGTTTCAGATGTGGGTCTTACAATTAGTTCTTCTTCGAGTTTAGCCTTTGGATCAACAATTAAACCTTTTCCTTTATCATCATTTATTAATCGGTAGTGTGTTACTACTGCACATTCTTTTGCAAAACCTTTAACATGGTCGGCTTCTTTACTTAGGTATGATTTTGGTACAAATAATGGAAAATAAGCATTTTGATGTCCTGATTTTTTAAACATAGAATCTAATGTAGATTGCATTTTTTCCCAAATAGAGAACCCATATGGTTTAATTACCATACAGCCTCTTACAGATGAATTTTCTGCTAAATCAGCTTTTTTAACTAATTCATTATACCAGGCAGAAAAATTTTGATTTTTATCAGGTAATCCTTTACTCATATTATATTATTTAACTACAATTTTAAACTTTATAACTAAGTATTAAAAATTTATAACTAAGTTATAAAAGGTATATTTCTTATCCTTTTATTCCTAAAATGACTATATTGAATTGGTTAAACCAAAAATTTTTTAATATTAAATTCATTTATTATGAAAAATATACTCTTAAGTTTTCTTTCTTTCTTGATACTACTTTCATTTAACTCATTTTCTCAGGAAATTGATGATATGTACTTTACAGGTAAGGATAGGGTAAAACAAAAAATTGTTAAAAAAACCATTACCCCTGCGGATATAATACTTAAAAATTATAGAAAAAATTTATCTGATTATGATGCATCTAAAGATATTGATCCTGCTATATTAAGCAAATACAATTCAAATACTGATAATGTTAGACTTGGTGTTACTTTAAAATCTTTGAAATATAATAGGGATAACTTGTATATCAAGTCTGATAATAGAAATAATTCTAAATTTTTTAATTCTATTGCTTATACTCCATATTTATATAATTATAGAATTTTTGATCCTTTTTCCTATGAAAGAATAAATAGTCTATCATCAAGAAGAATGTTAATGAGAGTACTTTCTTCTAATCCAATGTTTGCAATAGATTTTTTTTCTGACCCATTTTATTCTAGTTTTTTTCCACATCTATCACCTATAGATTTTTGGGGAAGACCTAGCTTAAGTTTTTATGGAATGGGACGTTGTTTTTCTGGATGTTCTTATGATTATAATGGCTATTATAGTGGATATGGATATAATAATTTTTTTGGAAGTAATTATAATTCTACAACTACCACTTATTACAGTGGTAAGAGTAATCCTCCTTCAGTAAAAGATAGTGATGGCACTACATTAAGAGGACCAAGGAGCGGAAGAGGAGAAGCACATATGAATGGAGAAAATATAGGATTAAGTAAAATACATAAGAGAGGTATAGATGTGGATAATGCGGGTGGTGGTGGAAATTCCCCAAGAGGCATTACTCAAAATGAATATATTAGGGGTAGAAATAATGGTAATATAGAATCTAATGTTTCTAGATCAGGAATTAGACATTCTATTTCTCAAGATTTCAATTCAAGAAGATCATCATATGATAGGAGAGGTTCTGATAGAATATCAATGATGAATCAAGTTAATAACTATAATTCTAGATTTATTAATAGTAGTGGATCTTATACTATTTCATCAGATGGAAGAAGAAATAGTTATTCAAGATCTGGTTTTCAATCATCACAATCAAATAGAAATCAAGGAGGTTTTGAAAATTATAATGGTGCCCCTGCAGCATCAAATTCTTCTTTTTCTAGAGGTGGTGGTAGTATTAGTGGAGGAGGAAGTACATTTAGTGGAGGAGGAAGATCAAGTGGAAGTGGAGGTGCTGTATCGGGAGGAAGTAGTGGTGGATCTTCAAGAGGAAAAGACAACTAATATTAGCCTTGTTTAATAATTTTAAGCTTATTTTATTATTAAGTACATTTTTTATTTGTACTTGTTCAAATTTATTTGCTCAGTATGGGTATTATAATGACATTTCTAGATTTTCTCATTCTTTTAGTGGTGGATCTGCTAGAATACAAGGTTTGGGTAGTGCTCAAACTTCTTTGGGTGGGGATATTAGCTCCATATCTGGCAATCCAGCAGGATTAGGATTTTTTAATAAATCTGTTTTGTCTTTTGGATATGAATTAAAATCAACGAATTCTAATTCAAATTTTTTAGAAGGAAATACCAATGATTTATTAAGTAGTAATGAATTAAATAATATTGCTTTTGTTCTTAAACTTGGAAAGAAAAATTCAACTTTTATGTGTGATGATTGTCCTAGATTAAATATTGGTTTTTCGTATACAAAAAATAAAGATTTCGGTAGTAATATTAGATATAGTGGTTATAATAATAATAATTCAATTTTAGATTATTTTCTTGAAGAATCTCAAGGGGTTTCATTTAGCCAAATTTCAAGTTCTTTACCTATTCAAGGGATAGGTCTTTTGCAGGAAGCATATGATCATTATTTGTTAAATCCTATTTCTGATTTACCAAACAGTTATTATTCTTTTGTTGGAGGTTATCCTTTTCAAGAAGAAATAATTGAAAATAGAGGAAGTATTAGTCAATTCTCACTTTCATCTGGAATTAATGTAAAAGATAAATTTTATTTAGGAGCAGGACTTAATTTTTATTCTATAAGATATGATAGAAGTAGAACTTATAATGAAAATAATTTTGAAATTTTACTTGAAGATCAATGGGTTTTTGAAGGGATTTTAGATTATTTGGCATTAAATGATTTTTTAGCAATACATGGTAATGGATTCTCAACTACTTTAGGTATAATATTTAAACCTATTCATAATTTAAATTTTGGAATTAGTTATGAATCTAAAAAGAGTATGAAATTAAATGAAGAAAATTATAATCAGTTAGAAACTAATTATTTTGATTATTATTTTGAGTCTGAGGACACTGTATTGCAAAATGCAATATCTTCAACTGCTAAAACTGTAGCTGAATATAAAATCATTTCACCTTCTAAATTAAGTATAGGTTCATCTTTTTTTTATAAGAAATTTGGTTTTATTACTGCTGATGTTGATTTAATAAATTATTCTTCAGCAAAAGTTAGTTCTTATGATTTTGATCCTTTTTATGATAATAGAGAAATTATTGAGATGTATAAATCTCTTGCAATAAATTATAGAATAGGTCTTGAAGGAAGGTATAATAATTTTTATTTAAGGTTTGGATATAATTTTTTAACTAATGCATATAATAAAGCCACAGAACAAACTTTTAATAATGATAATAGTAGAATTAAAAAAAGTGTAGGAATAGGATATTCTAATAAAATTATAAGTATTGATCTAACTTATTTAGTTAGTAAATATTCTTCAATAATTAGTCCTTATACATTTAAGGGTCAAGAACCTATAGCTAATTCTGATGTTGATAATTCAACAATACTGATTTCTTTAGGATTCAAGTTTAATAATTGATAAAGTTTCTTTTTTTAGATTTGATGAGATTATATAATTAGATTTTTTATAGATAGTTTTTCTTAGTTCATATAATTCATTTACTTTTTTTTTAATATTTTTTTTATTTTGAAATAATGGTCTATTAGTGCTGTTCTTTATCCTTTCAACTAATAAAGATTTGGGAGGATCAATAAAGATTGATATGCCATTTTTTGATATAATTTTAAAATTATCATTAAAACAAGGTGTTCCTCCTCCTGTTGATAAAATAAAATTTGATTTTTCTTTAATTATTTTGTTTAACATAAATGATTCAATGTTTCTGAAGTATGACTCATCTTTATTTTTAAAAATATTTAAAATAGATAAATTATAATTTTTTTCTATTTCTTTATCTAAGTCTATCTTGTTAAGATTAGTGTTTTGAGCTATAAAATTAGCTATGGTTGTTTTTCCAGAACCCGGCATACCTAATAAAAAATAATTTTTCACTTGTGTTATTATGTTTTAATTCCTACAGCATCTAAAACTTCTTGACCATTAGGAATATTATTAAAATGCCACTTTCCTCTTACATAACCATTTCTCATTAAAAAGAAACCCGGGTTAGATCTAATTATTGTTTTTAAAACTGTAGCATCTCCATAAACATATTTTAGTTCGATATTATTAATTTCTAAAAATTGTTTGAATGAATTAGGTTCATTTGATGTAATAATTACTGTTTCAACCCAGAATGTTATATTATTATTTAAAGTTTTGATTTTATCTATCAGTTTTTTGTCAATATTATTTACATCATGAATTATAATAAACAATTTATTCCCTAATAAGCTTTCATTAGTATAATCTTCGTCATTATCCCAAAGATTATAATCAGTAATTTTAGTTTGAGCTTCAGGATTTAATAGTTTTAATTCTTTAAAAGAATAAATTTCATTATTAGGATAAATATCAAATTCATATTCTTTTCCATTTTTTTCCATAATGTAAGAATATTTTAATTCTTCACTTGGCTTCATAAGTGTTACTATATCATTACCAATTTTGTATGGTCTAAAATCAATAAAAGGAAGAAAATTGATAGCTGTAAAACTAATAATTAAGCATATAATAAAAGTAAAAATGATTAAGTTATCTCTAAAAGTTACATTATCGAATATTTTTGTATAAAAAAACCCTATTTGATTTTTAACTTTTTTATTTAAAATGAAAACAATTAATGAAAAGGATAAGAGAATTATATCTTTTGTGAAAGATTCCCATGGAGTAAGCTTTATTGCATCTCCAAAACAACCACAATCTGTTACTTTATTGAAATATGCTGAATAAAAAGTAAGAAAAGTAAAAAATACAATTAGAGATAAGAGAATAACTCTTGTTATTTTCATTTTATAATTTATTAAAAGAGCTATTCCTATTACAATTTCAAGCGTACATAAAATAACTGAAAGTATTAATGCTAAGGGAATAAGATGTTCAAAAAGGGGAGTAAAATCAGCACTGAATACTTCAAAATATTCTTCTAATTTTATTTGAGTTCCAACGGGATCATTAATTTTTATTAATCCAGAAAAAATAAATAAAACACCAACCAGGTATCTTGATAAAGTATATAAATTTTTCATTATACATTTAAGAGTTTAATTAAACAAAAAACAGAATAATTTATTATATCTTGATAATTAGCTTTAACTCCTTCAGAAATTATAGTTTTACCCTTATTACTTTCAATTTGTTTAGTTCTATATAGTTTCATTAGAATAATATCTGTCATTGAACTAATTCTCATTTCTTTCCATGCTTCATCATAGTCATGATTTTTATTTTCAAGTAATTTCATTGTTTCATTACTACACTGATCATATAATTTTTCTAATTTATTAATAGATATTTCTATTTCATCATTATCAATTTCTAATTGAATTATAGCCATAATACAATAATTTATTATTCCTATAAATTCATTCTCTATTCCTTCATCAACTTTTTTTTCATTTTTTTCTTGGATTGATCTTATTCTGTGAGCTTTAATGAATATTTGATCCGTAATAGATGGAAGTCGGAGTATTCTCCAAGCAGAACCATAATCTTTTGATTTTTTTAAATATATATCTTTACAAGATTTTATGATTTTTTTATAGTCGTTTGTTGTTGAAATTTCCAAATTATAATTTATTTTTTCCAAAAATATGAAATCGATTTTAAAAACTACTGATTTATCTATCAAAAAAAGTTTTAATTTAAACGGAAAACTTTTTTCTTTTGATAAACCTTTAATTATGGGAATTATTAATATGACTCCTGATTCTTTTTTTGATGGAGGTAAATATAATTCATGTGATAAAGCACTTGTTAAAATTGAAAACATGTTGGATCAAGGGGCTTCAATAATTGATATAGGTGGTTGTTCTACAAGACCAGGTTCGGAATCAATTTCAATTTCTGAAGAATGGATTAGAATTGAAAAAATAATTAAACAGTCTATAAAATTTTTTCCAAAAATTATTATTTCAGTAGATACTTTTAGATCAGATATTGCAAAGAGAGCATTAATAGAAGGGGCTAGCATAATTAATGATATTTCTGGGGGTAGCTATGATTCTAATATGTATAAAGTAGTTTCAAATTTTAAAGCACCTTATGTTTTAATGCATCTTAGGGGTATTCCTAAAAATATGATGGAAAAAACTAATTATGAAAATCTTATGATTGAATTTTTGAAGTATTTTTCAAAAAAAATAAAAAGACTTAAAAAATTTGGAATAAATGATGTGATCCTTGATCCCGGATTTGGATTTGCTAAAGATTATAATCAAAATTATGAAATATTAAAAAATCTTTCTTTATTAAAGAAGTTTAATTTGCCAATATTAGTTGGTCTTTCTAGAAAATTATTTGTTAAGAAAAAATTTGGTTCATCAAATGTAGATTCATTAAAAGGAACAATTAAATTAAACGAAATAGCAATTAATAATGGTGCAAATATATTAAGAGTACATGATGTAAAAGAGAATTTATTTTTAATTAGATAATTTATGATTTGATTTTTTAATGTTAAGAAACTTCAATAATGAATTTGTAAAAACATGTAAGAATACATCCAATAACATAAGCCAAGATAATTTTAATAATTAATGAATTCTCCTTGCTTTTATTCCATTCAAAATATTTGTTTAACAGAACAGGTATTTCTTTACAGAAAACCAAAGTACAGGCGAATACTGAGCTTGTTTAAAATATCTTTTAAATTTCATTTTTATTTAGGATTTTAAAGCTATTAAATTATTTTAAGTTTTTTTCCAACACTTTTAAATGCTTCGATTGCTTTATCAAGTTGTTTTTTATTATGACTAGATGAGATTTGAACTCTAATTCTGGCTTTTCCTTTTGCTACAACAGGAAAGTAAAATCCAATTACATAAATTCCTTTTTTTAATA
>JAPYTU010000040.1:0-2110 GCA_029940715.1 Cytophagales bacterium | reverse complement strand
CCTTTTGCTACAACAGGAAAGTAAAATCCAATTACATAAATTCCTTTTTTTAATAATTTTTGAGACATGTTTTTAGCGATTGCGGCATCGTAGAGCATTATTGGAACAATTGGGTGTATTCCATCTTTTATATCAAATCCATTTTCTTTCATTTTTTTTCTAAAATAAAGAGTGTTAGTATTCAATTTTTTTAAAAGAGAATTATTTTTTTTAATAATTTCAAAAACTTTTAATGATGCTCCAACTATTGAGGGTGCTAAAGTATTTGAAAATAAATATGGTCTAGATTTTTGTCTTAGAATTTCAATAATTTCTTTTCTTCCTGAAGTAAAGCCACCAGAAGCTCCACCGAGTGCTTTTCCTAGTGTTCCTGTTATAATATCAATTTTTCCAATAACATTTCTATATTCATGAACGCCTCTACCATTTTTACCTATAAACCCAGTAGAATGACATTCATCACTCATTATTAGAGCATTATATTTTTTAGCTAATTCATAGATTTTATCTAGTTGTGCTATAGTCCCATCCATTGAGAATACTCCATCTGTTACTATAATTTTTGCTCTATTATTTTTTGTTAATTTTAGTTTTTCTTCTAAACTCCCCATATTATTGTGACTGTATCTATATCTTTCAGCTTTGCATAGTCTAATTCCATCAATTATTGATGCATGATTTAATTCGTCTGAAATTATAGCATCTTCTGGACCAAATAATGGCTCAAATACACCACCATTTGCATCAAAAGCTGCTGCATATAATATAGTATCTTCAGTTCCTAAAAATTGACTAATAACTTTTTCTAATTTTTTGTGAATGTCTTGTGTTCCACATATAAAGCGAACTGAAGACATTCCATAACCATGAGAATCAATCGTTTTTTTAGCAGCATCTATTATTTCTGGATGAGAGGATAATCCTAAATAGTTGTTTGCACAAAGATTTATTATATCTTTATCTTTATTAGTATTAATTGAAGAATTTTGAGGTGAAGTAATTATTCTTTCTTTTTTGTAGAGCCCTGAGTTTTTTGTTTTAATTATTTCACTTTTTAAGTAAGGTTTAAAATTCTTATACATTTTGAAAAATTATTTATATTTATTAATAAATATAAATATTAATAAAGTATTTAAATAGAAATATTGTGAGTCGTATATTAATTCTTGGTTCAGAAGGTCAAATTGGAACTGAATTATCAATTTTTTTATCTAAAATTTATTCAAAAAGCGATATTATAACTGCTGATCTTAATAAAAAAACGGACACGGATTTCAAATTCATTAAGTTAAATGCTTTATCATATTTTGATATTGAAAATGTGGTCAAGAAATATGAAGTTGATGATGTATACCATTTAGTTGCTGTTTTATCTGCTAAAGGTGAAGCAGATCCCTTAAATACTTGGAAAGTAAATATGACCTCATTATTTAATGTATTAGAATTAGCTAGAAAAAAATTAATAAAAAAAGTTTTTTGGCCAAGTTCTATTTCTGTTTTTGGAGATACTTCTCCAAAAAACAATACTGCTCAATTTTCAATTAAAGAACCTTTAACAGTTTATGGTATAAGTAAATTATCAGGTGAAAGCTGGTGTGAATATTATAATAATACATATGGTACTGATGTAAGAAGCATTAGGTTTCCAGGGATAATTAGTTCTAAAACACTTCCAGGTGGAGGAACCACTGATTATGCTGTAAGCATATTTTACTCTTTAATTAAAAAAGAAGTTTTTAAATGTTTTTTAAATAAAGGGACTAAGTTACCTATGATATATATTGAAGATGTATTAAGATCTATTCGGATGTTGATGAAAGCAGATAAAAACACTTTAAGAATAAAATCAAGTTATAATTTATCTGCATTTAGTTTTACTCCTAATGAATTGTATTTAAATCTCCAGAAAAGATTTAAAAATTTTAAAATTTTTTATGAATCTGATTACAGACAAAAAATTGCTGACTCATGGCCCAATAAAATTAATGATAATTATTCAAGAAAAGATTGGGGATGGAAGCCTAAATATAGTTTTGATGAAATGGTTGAAGAAATGATTAAAAAAGTATCTAATAAATTAAATAATGAATAATTATAATAACATTAATGT
>JAPYTU010000039.1 GCA_029940715.1 Cytophagales bacterium | reverse complement strand
GAAGATAATATTTCACTTAAATAATTTCCAATGTCTCTATACACCCAAGGGCATGTGAATCTGTTTAAATCTGCTGCAGATTCACTATCTAAAATAAATTGTGTGTTATTATGATTTTGAAGAAATGATGCGGGAATTAGATCATTTATTTTTTCTTCTACAGCTTTTTTAACAACTTTTCTTTTATTTTCTCCCCAAGCAATTAGAATAATTTTTTTAGCATTTAAAATGGTGTTTATACCCATAGATATTGCTTTTTTTGGAACATTTTCGATACTCCCAAACTCATGTGACGCATCAAGCCTTGTCTTATTTTCAATAGTTACTTTTCTTGTTATTGATGATTCTAATGATCCAGGTTCATTAAAACCAATGTGACCATTTCGTCCTATTCCAAGTAATTGAAGATCAATTCCACCAGCTTTTTCTATTTTTTTTTCGTATTGTATGCAATGTTTTTGTATTTTTGATTCTCTGAGATTTCCTTTTGGAATATGAATATTTTCTTTTTTTATATCGATATGGTTAAATAAATGTTCATGCATAAAGTAATGGTAGCTATGGATAGAATTGGGATCCATTTCTAAGTATTCATCAAGGTTAAATGTTATTACGTTTTTAAAACTTAACCCATCTTCTTTGTGCATTCTAATCAGATTTTTATAGGTGTCAACGGGAGAAGATCCTGTTGCTAATCCTAAAACACAATTTTTGTTTAACGATTGTTTCTCTTTTATAGTTTTTGCTATTTCTTCTGCTGCTTTTATTGATCCCAATCGTTGATTTTCAAAAAATTTTATGTTTATCCTCTCTTTAAATATGCTTCCTTCATAATCAATTTTTTTTAATGTTTTATAACTTGATTCAAGCTCTTGTTCATAAGTAATTTTGATATTTTCTGGTATCCAGTTATTTTTTAATTCATTGCTTAATAAGGATCTTAGTTTATTTAGTGAATTAATAGTTTCTTTTTTATCTTTTTCTTTGTTTGGGTATATGTTTTTATTTAGACATTTTCCATTGTATATTTTTATTCTTTTGTTGTTAAAATAAAAATAACAAAAGGATCTTTTTTTGTTATAAAAAGAAATGGGTTTTGTGTAAATATGTTTCATGAGTCAAAGATAGATATTTATATTACATTAATTAATCATTTAAAAAATAAACTTTTGTCTCATGATATTTTAATTATTAGAATATCTTTTTTGGTACTTTATTTTAATGATATATATTTACTTTGAAAGTAATTTAAATTAATTGATCATGCAAAAAATATTATTAATAGCTCTATTATTCATAATTTCAACTATTTCTATTGCTCAGGACAAAGAAGATGACAAAGAGGATGACAAAAAAGATGATAAAAAGAAAAAAGAGAAAACGTACTCTGAAATAATAGATGATTCATATAAAACGGATGAGGGTTTATTTAAAGTTCATTCTAAAAAAGATAAATTTTTATATGAAATATCTCCTGATCTTCTTGGAAAGGAAATGTTAATGGTTACTAGAATTGCTAAAACAGCTAATGGTATTGGTTATGGTGGTCAGAAAATTAATTCTCAGGTATTGAGATGGCAAAAAAAACATGATAAAATACTTTTAAGAATTGTTAGTTATGAAAATGTTGCATCGGATACATTGCCTATTTCTAAATCTGTAAAAAATTCCAATTTTGAACCTGTTTTATATTCTTTTGATATTAAAACATATAATCCTTCTGATAGTTCTGTAGTTATTGATGTCGCTCCTTTATTCAAGACTGATGTAAAGGCTCTTGGTTTTCCTCAGTATAGAAGAAAAAGTTTGAAAATAACTTCTTTGGATAAAAAAAGGTCTTTTATTGAATCGATTAAAAGTTTTCCTGTAAATATTGAGGCTAGAAGTGTTATGACTTATAACTCATCAGAGCCTCCTTCGTTGAGAAATTCACAAACAATTAGCCTTGAAATAAATAATTCTATGCTTCTTCTTCCTGAAAATAAAATGCAGCCTAGACTTAGAGATCAAAGGGTTGGATTTTTTTCTCAGTCTCAAACAGATTATGGTCTTGATGAACATAAAGCAAAATCTACAACTTATATACGTAGATGGAAATTAGTTCCTAAAGATATTGAGGCTTATAATAGAGGTGAACTTGTTGAGCCTATAAAACCTATTATTTATTATATAGACCCTTCTACTCCTAAAAAATGGAGAAAATATTTAAAACAAGGTGTTGACGATTGGCAAGTGGCTTTTGAAGCGGCAGGATTTAAAAATGCAATTATTGGTAAATATCCTCCTACTGAAGAAGAAGATCCTGATTGGACTCCTGAAGATGCTAGATATTCTGTGATGAGATATTATGCTTCGGATATACAAAACGCTTATGGTCCCCACACAGCAGACCCTAGAACTGGAGAAATATTAGAGAGTGATATTGGATGGTATCATAATGTTATGAATTTACTTAGAAATTGGTATATGATTCAAACGGCTGCAGTTAATGAAACTTCTCGTGATGTGAAATTTGATGATGAAGTAATGGGACAATTAATTCGATTTGTTTCAGCTCATGAGGTTGGCCATACAATCGGGCTACAACATAATATGGGATCTAGTTCAGCATATCCTGTTGATAGTTTGAGATCACCTTTTTTTACTTCATCTCATGGTGTTGCACCTTCCATAATGGATTATGCAAGATTTAATTATGTAGCTCAACCAGGTGATGGTGTTACTAATTTTTATCCTATGGTTGGAACGTATGATATATGGGCAATTAAATGGGGGTATACCTATTTTGATGGAGAAAGTACTAAATCGGAACAAAAACTTTTAAATGAATGGATTAAAAGTCATTTGGGAGATTATGAGTATTGGTTTGGATATTCAAATGGCATTGATCCTCGTTCACAAACTGAATCAATTGGTGATGATAATATGATGGCAAGTTTTTATGGTATACAAAATCTTAAAAGAATACTACCTAAACTATTGGAGTGGTCTTATGAAGAAGGAAAAAATTATGATGATTTGAAAGAGCTTTATTTAAATGTTAATTCACAATTTAGAAGATATATAGGACATGTATCGACGAATGTTGGAGGGGTTTTTGAGGATCTTAAAAGTAATGAAGAAGAAGGGTCAGTTTATGTACATGTACCCAAAGCTCAGCAAAAAGCAGCTATTACTTTTCTTAATTCTTATGTTTTTGGATCTTTAGATTGGTTAGTTGATAATAATATACTTGATAAAATTGAAAATATTGGTTCAGTAGAAAGAATAAGATCACTGCAGGTGTACACATTAAATAGATTATTTAATTACAATAGACTTGCAAGAATGATAGAGAATGAACAAGTAAATAAAAGTTTATCTTATACTGTTTCTGAAATGATAGATGATTTAAATAAAACAATTTGGAAAGATTTGTATTCTAGTCAGAGTATTAATTTATATAATAGAAATTTACAAAAAGGGTATGTGAATATTCTTATTAATTTAATGAATGAAAATCAAACACAGTTAAGTTATTATAGAAGATATGGATCTAATGTAAAGTTTGATGAGTCAGATATAAGGCCAATTGTATTAGCTGAATTAATAAATTTAGAGAAAAAAACTAAGTCTGGAATTAAACAAGCAAAAGACAGTAATACTAAGAACCATCTTATATATTTAAATCATCTTATTAAAGAAATTACATCTAAATCTATTTAGTAAAGTTTTTTAATAATCTTAATTCTTTTTGATCTAGAAATTTCCATTTGCCTCTTGGGAGATTCCTTTTTGTAAGTGGACCAAACATAACTCTATCTAACTTAATTATTTTGTAATCTAAACTTTCAAATAATTTTCTTATAATTTTATTTTTACCCATATGGATTTCAATTCCAAGTTCTTTTCTATTATTTAATATATTGATTTTGTTGATATGAATTTTTTCATTATCTATTACTATTCCTTCTTTAAGTTTATTAAAATCATTTTTAGTTATGGGTTTATTTATTTGAAGGCTATAGATTTTTTTTATTTTGTGTGATGGATGCGTTAATTTTTTTGATAACTCTCCATCATTTGTTAATAGAAGAAGTCCAGTTGTTTTTCTATCTAATCTTCCGATAGGAAAAATTCTTTCTTTTACATTTTTAATTAAATCAATTACAATTTTTCTGTTGTGAGTATCTTTATTTGTTGTAATATAATCTTTGGGTTTATTTAGGAGTATATAAATTTTTTTTTCTGGTGAAATATTTTTATTATCAACTTTTACTTTATCTATTTTTTTAATTATGATCCCCATTTTTTTTATGGTTTTATCATTAACAGATACTTGTCCTTTTAATATTAAATTATCAGCTTCTCTTCTTGAACATAATCCTGATTGTGCTATAAATTTATTTAATCGAATGGTTTCTCCATCAAGGTTCTTGTTCATCTCCAATGGTATTTTTGTCTTTCCGAAAATCTTTTAAATTAGGAAGTTGATTTAAATTATTTATTCCAAAATAATCCATAAATTTTTCACTAGTATTATATATTAATGGTCTCCCTACTTTTTCAGATTTTCCACTAATTTCAATTAATTCTTTATCTAATAATTTTTGAATAGTATAATCACAATTTACTCCTCTAATTTTTTCAACATCAGATTTAGTGACAGGCTGTTTGTATGCTATTATAGATAGAGTCTCTAATGCAGATATTGAAAGTCTTCTTTTAGATTGTTGTTTTAATAATATTTCATTTAATCTGGAAAATTTATTTTTTGTAAAGAACTGAAATCCACCACCTGACTCAATTATTTCTATTGCATAGTTATTATTTTGATATTTCTTTGTAAGATTTTGAATTGCAGATTGAATGCTTTCAAATTCGTATTTCTTTTTATCATATTCAAAAAAAATTTTTTTAATATCATCAACTTTAATTGGCTTTGGGGAGCAAAATATTAATGCTTCTATATTTGCCTCAAGTGTACTCAATTTTATCCTCTGTTAAGTTTAGCTTCTATAGTTTGTGTTGCATGGGGGACAGCTTTTAAACGATTTTTATCTATTAATTTTCCAGTATCTTTACAAATTCCATATGTTCCATTTTTTATTCTGATTATAGCTTTTTCTAAATTTGAAATAAATTTTTGTTGTCTTCCTGCAAGTTGGCTAAGACTTTCTTTTTCCATTGTATCAGCTCCATCTTCTAATGTTTTTAATGCTCCTTGAGTAGAATCGGTTCCAGATATGTGTTTTCTGAGAAGAGATTCTTTTATAAAATCAAGCTCTTTTTGTGCTATATTAATTTTTTCATTAATTATTTTTTCAAAACCAATTAATTCATTTTTTGAATACTTATTTTTTTCTTTTTTAGCCATTATATAGATTTTATAGTTTTCTTTTAATTTCTTTAATTTCAAAGGATTCAATATTATCACCAACCTTAATATCATTATAGTCTTCTATACTTAAACCACATTCATATCCGCTTTTTACCTCATTAATATCTTCTTTAAATCTTTTAAGTTGTTTTATTTTACCTGTGAATATAACAATTCCATCTCTAATTAACCTAATTTCATTTTTTCTCATAATTTTTCCATTTGTAACATAACATCCAGCAATTGTTCCAACTTTTGAAATTTTATAGATTTCTCTAACTTCAACATTACCAAGAACATTTTCTTCTTCAGTTGGTTCTAACAACCCTTCCATTGCACTTTTTATTTCATTGATTGCTTCATAAATTATAGAATACATTCTTATATCAATTCCTTCTTTTTCAGCAAGTATTCTAGCATTTACTGCAGGTCTAACTTGAAATCCTATAATTATTGCGTCAGAAGCTGATGCTAATAATACATCAGATTCTGTTATTTGTCCTACTCCCCTATGAATGATATTTACAGATATTTCATTTGTTGAAAGTTTTTCCATAGAATCAGATAAAGCCTCTATTGAACCATCGACATCTCCTTTTAATACTATATTTAATTCTTTAAAACTTCCTAATGCTAGTCTTCTACCAATTTCATCAAGTGTAACATGTTTTTTTGTTCTTAATTTTTGTTCTCTTATTAATTGTTCTCTTTTGGTTGCAATTTCCCTAGCTTCTTTATCTGTATCAAAAACGTTAAAAAAATCTCCTGCTTGAGGTGCACCATTAAGTCCTAACATTAAAATTGGTGTTGAAGGACCAACTTCTTGTTTTTCATTATTTCTGTAATCAAATAAAGCTTTTATTTTTCCGTATTGAGATCCAGCTAAAACTATATCTCCTTTTTTTAGTGTACCAGATTGTACCATTAAAGTAGTTAAATATCCTCTACCTTTATCAAGTTCAGATTCTATGATTGTTCCAACTCCCTTTTTATTTGGATTCGCTTTAAGTTCTAACATTTCAGCTTCTAGAAGTACTTTTTCAAGTAATTCATCAATTCCTTTTCCAGTTTTTGCAGAGACTTCTTGACATTGATATTTTCCTCCCCAGTCCTCAACAAGAATATCTATTTTAGATAAGTCTTCTTTTACTTTATTTGCATTTGCATTGGGAGTATCAATTTTATTGATAGCAAAAACGATTGGTACTTCTGCAACTTTACTATGATTAATTGCTTCTTTTGTTTGAGGCATAACAGTAGAGTCAGCTGCAATTACAATAATTACAACATCAGTAATTTTTGCACCTCGTGCTCTCATAGCAGTAAATGCTTCATGTCCTGGAGTATCTAAAAATGCAATTCTTTCACCATCTTTAGTTTTAACATCATATGCACCAATATGCTGTGTTATTCCACCTGCTTCATCTTTGGTTACGTTTGAATCTCTTATAAAGTCAAGTAATGATGTTTTACCATGATCAACATGTCCCATTATAGTTACAATTGGAGCTCTTGTTTTTAAATCTTTTTCATCATCAGGAGTTTCTTTTATCAATAGTTCATTATTATCTGATGTAGTAAATTCAACTTTAAAACCAAATTCTTCAGTTATAATATTTATTGTTTCAGCATCAAGTCTTTGATTTATCGAAACAAACATTCCTATTTCTAAATATTTTGCAATTACATCATTTGCTGAAACATCCATAAGTTTAGCTAAATCATTTGCTGATATATATTCTGTAACTTTTAAAACTTTAGATTCTTTTTCTTGTTTTATCTTTTCTTCTTCTATAACCTCGGCATGTTGTGATCTTTTTTCTTTTCTATACTTAGATCTTTTTGTTTGTGTTTCGCTTGTTTTAGATAATTTTGCTAGAGTTGATTTTATTTTTTCTTGTATTGCTTTATTTTTTTGTTCGGAAATATCTTTATCTGTTTTTTTTATATCCTGAGTTTTTATCTTTTTTTTGTCGGGTATTATTCTTTTTCTAGGCCTTCTTTTTTTCTTAGATTGATCAGAAGAAGCCACTTTTTTTCTAGATAAATCTTTAAGATCTATTTTAGATACGATTTTAATACCTTTCTTTTCTTCTACTTTAGGTTTTTCTTCTATTTTAGGTTTTTCTTCTATTTTAGGTTTTTCCTCTATTATTTGAAATTTTTCTTCTATTCCTATTTTGATATTTGATGCAACTTTTTTTTCAACGGCAGAATCTTCAAACGCATTTTCAAGTAACGTATATTCTTCACTATTAATTTTTGCGTTTGGATTAGAGTCAATATTATATCCTTTCTCTTTTAGAAAATTTATTATAGTATTTCTACCAACATTTAATTTTCTAGCTATTTGACCTAATCTAAGTGTCCTATTTTCAATCATATTTTATTCAAATTCTTTGTTAAGAGTTGCTCTAATATTATCTACAGTTTCTTCTTCTAAATCTGATCTTTTTAATAAATCATCTTTTTCTATATTAAGAACTGCTTTAGCAGTATCTAGACCTATTCTTTTCAATTCATCTATTATCCAACCTTCAATTTCATCAGAAAATTCTTCTAAATCTACATCTTCCTCTTGAAGCCCATCTAGTTCTCTAAAAACATCAATTTCTAAATCTAGAAGTTTACTGGCTAATTTAATGTTTTGTCCTCCTTTTCCAATTGCTAATGAAACTTGATCAGGCTTTAAATAAACAGAAACCCTTTTATTTTCTTTCTCTATTTTTAAGCTTGTTATTTTTGCTGGACTTAGAGCTCGTGTAATATATAGATCTGTATTAGTTGTGAAATTGATTACATCAATATTTTCATTTTGTAATTCTCTAACAATTGAATGTATTCTAGATCCATTCATTCCAACACATGCACCCACAGGATCTATTCTATCATCATAAGATTCTACACAAATTTTTGCTCTTTCTCCTGGTTCTCTAACAACTTTTTTTATTGTAATTAATCCATCAAAAATTTCAGGAACTTCTTTTTCAAATAATTTTTCTAAAAATTTTGGATTTGTTCTAGAAAGTGTAATTTTTGGGTTGCCTCTAAACATTTCTACACTTAATATAATGCCTCTTAATGAGTCTCCTTTACGGTATCTATCTTTTGGTATTTGTTCAGATCTAGGTAATGATATCTCATTGCCTTCTACGTCGACTAATAACACTTCTCGACTTAAAATTTGATATATTTCTCCAGTAATTATTTCTCCAATAAGGTCATCGTATTTATTTATAATAATTTCTTTTTCTAAGTCTTTTACTCTTTGAATAAGAGTTTGTTTCGCAAGAATTACAGCTCTTCTTCCAAAGTCTTCAATTTTAATTTCTTCAGCAACTTCATCGCCTACAACAAAATCTTCTTCAATTTTTTTTGCATCAGAAATAGCTATTTTGTCAAAATCCCATATGTCTTCAGAATTATCATCAACTATTTCTCTAAATCTCATTATTTCTAAATCTCCTTTATCAGCATTGATGACGATATCAAAATTTTCGTCATTTTCATATTTTTTTTTGATCATTGCACGAAAAACATCTTGTAAGATTCTTATCATAGTTGGTCTATCAACATTTTTTTGTTTAGCAAATTCTGTAAATGATTGTATTAATATTTTTGTATCCATAATTTTTTTCAAAAAAAATGGGGACAAATGTCCCCGCTTCCATTTAAATTAGTAGGCAAACTTAACTTTTTTTATACATATCACAAATTTTGAATAGAAAAAGCTTAAAAACTTACTATGAATAAAAATCTTAAACTTTTTAACTCTCTTTCTAAAGAAAAAGAAGTTTTTTATACGAATAAAAAAGGAAACGTATCAATGTATGTTTGTGGACCAACTGTTTATAACTTATTACATATAGGAAATTTTAGAGGACCTATTTTCTTTAATTTGGTAAGAAATTGGTTAGAACATTTAAAATATAAAGTAAAATACGTCTATAATTATACTGATATAGATGATAAAATTATTAATAAAGCAAAAATTGAAAAATTAGATGCTAAAATTATTTCTCAGAAATATATAGTTGAGTTTGAAAAAGATTATGCATCACTTAAAATTCCTAAACCTAGTTTTACTCCAAAATGTACAGATTATATTGATGATATTATTATTTTTATTTCAGAATTAATTGATAATAATTTTGCTTATTATAATAATGGGCATGTGTTTTTTTCTATTAAGAAATTTGATAATTATGGAAAACTTTCTGGAAAAAAGGTTGATGATTTATTGGTAGGACATAGAGTAAAAATTAATGATAATAAGAAAAATCCTCTAGATTTTGTTTTATGGAAACCTTCGAATGGAAATGATCCAGGTTGGGAATCTCTATGGGGTTATGGTAGACCTGGTTGGCATATTGAGTGTTCAGCTATGTCTAGTAAATTATTAGGAAGTAATATTGATATTCATGGTGGTGGAATAGATCTTTTATTTCCTCATCACGAAAATGAAATTGCACAATCAGAATCTAGGTTTAAAACTAATTTTTCTAATTTTTGGGTTCATAATAATTTAATAAATTTTGATAATCAAAAAATGTCAAAATCACTTGGAAATATTATAAAAGCAAGAGATTTTATTACTGATTATAATTCTGAAATATTAAAGATTTTGATTTTAAGTGTACATTATAGATCTGTTTTGAATTTTAATGAATCTCAAATTAATAATTCAATTACTAATCTTATAAAGATATATTCTTCAATAAATTTAGCCGACTCAATAATTATTAAACAAAAGAATCAAAAAGAAGATCTTGATTTTAAGAATTTTGTTCATAGATCTGAAGAAAAAATATGTGAATTCATGAATAATGATTTTAATACTCCTGGTTTTTTTTCAATTATTTTTGATTTTATTAGAAGATTTAATCTACTTGCTGTAAATAAAAAAGTAACACCTGAACTCAAATATATTTCTCTTTCATTTCTTTCTTTTATTAAGAAGTATGGAAAAATTTTGGGATTATTCAGTGAAAATTCATCAGAATTTTTATCTGAATTAAATCTTCTTCTTTTAAAAAACAAAAATATTTCAATTACACATTTAGAAGAACTTATAAGTAAGAGAAATAAAGCTAGAAAAGAAAAAAATTATAAACTTTCTGATGAAATTAGAAATAAAATTTTTGAGTTAGGTATTGAAATAAAAGATGAACCAGACGGATTAACAAAGTGGTCAGTTAGGGTTGATTTTAAAAAAATCTAAAACGTTTTTCAATTAAATTGTATTAAACTTCTTGGGCAACAACCTCATTAACTTCTGGTATAAATCTTTTTAAAAGTTTTTCTATGCCATCTTTTAATGTGATCATAGAAGAAGGACATCCGCTACAAGCTCCCTGTAAGGATACTTTAACTATACCATTATTATATGATTCAAATTGTATAGCTCCACCATCTTGTTCTACAGCTGGCTTAATATATTCTTCCAATACTTCAATTATTTTTTTATCTATATCTCTATTTGGAGTATTATTGTCTTCAGCAGTAATTTTATTAAGTATTGTTTTTTCTTCTTCAATATATTTTTTTATAAAATCTTTTAACTCTATTTTAATATCGTCCCAGCTTATATCTTCATTTTTTGTTAATGTTATAAAATTACTCATTATAAAAACTCTTTTGATGTATTTGAATTCAAATAAAGATATTGCTAATGGAGAGTTTATTGCACTTTCAACATCAGGATAATCTTTAATAATTCCATCATTAATTAAAATCTTATCTGTAACAAATTTTAAAGAATTAGGATTAGGATTTGCTTCTAAATAAATATTAACGTTTTTACTCATCTTCATTAAATTTTACATTTTCTCCTTCTGAATAGGCTACAATGCTTGCTACGGTTGCATCACCAGTTACATTAACAATAGTTCTACACATATCAAGTGGTCTATCAATTGCAATAATAAGAGCTAGTCCTTGTGGATCAATTCCTACTGCTTCAAGTACAATCACTAACATAATTAAACCAGCTCCTGGTACTGCTGCTGCTCCAATAGAAGATAATGTTGCGGTTACAATAATAACTAATTGATCGGCAATTGTTAAATCTTGACCAAATGCTTGTGCAATAAATACTGCTGAAATTGCTTGATGAATGCTAGTGCCATCCATGTTTATGGTTGCTCCTAGTGGACAAACAAAACTTGTTACTTCTTCAGAAACATTTAGATTTTTATTAACTCTTTTCATAGTTAAAGGTAGAGTTGCGGCACTTGAACTAGTAGAAAAAGCTAACATTTGAGCAGGAAAAATTGCTTTGAAAAAACTTTTATATTCAATTTTAGTTATAAAATAAAGTATTGATGGGTAGAATAGGAATATCATTGTTGCTAAACCAATGAGAACAGTAATTGCATATATTAGCAATGGTTTTAATGTTATAATAATATTATTTGGATCATCACCGGCAAGATCTACAATTAATCCTGCTAATAGAGCAAAAACACCTATTGGAGCATATTCCATTATAATTTCAACAATTTTTATAATAATTTCATTTAAGCCATCAAAGATTTTTTTAACAGGAGCACCTTTATTTTCTGGAATCATTATTAAAGCAATCCCAAATAATATGGCAAAGAAAATAATTTGCAACATATTTTTATTGTTACTTGCTGCAAAGAAAAAATTGTCTGGCACAACGTCAACCATCATTTGGAGGGGACTAGAATTTTCGACTTTTTCTGCATTATTTATTTTCATGGTAGCTTCAGAAGCATATTTTTCTCTAAGTTCTATGGTTTTTTCTTCAGGGAATGCTTTTCCTGGTTGAATGGTATTAGCTAAAAAAAGGGCTATAATTATTGCTAAAACAGTAGTTAATATATAAATGCTAAATGTTTTACCACCTATTCTCGATAATTTAGCTGTGTCTCTTAAATTTGAAATTCCTGAAATTAAAGAGACCAAAATTAAAGGAACGGCAACTAATTTTAGCATTTTAACAAATATGGTGCCAAATGGCATTACCCAGTCAGATATAAATTGTCCAATTCCTGAAAATACAGCTACTATACCAAGAATTAAGCCAAGAATTAAGCCAAGAATTATTTTATAGTGTAATTTCATTTTTACTGGCTTTGTAAATATAAATCAGTTATAACATTCGCGGCCATTGATTCAACAATTGGTACAGCTCGTGGAACAACACATGGATCATGCCTTCCTTTCCCTTGAATAATTACTTCTTTATTATCATTATTTATACTTTTTTGTTTTTTCATTATCGTAGATACAGGTTTGAAAGCAACTTTAAAATAAATATCTTCACCATTACTAATTCCACCTTGAATTCCACCAGAAAAGTTAGATTTTGTAGATACTTTTCCATTATTAATTTGAAATTTATCGTTATGTTTTGAACCGAACATTTCCACACCTTTGAAACCACTTCCATATTCAAAGCCTTTTACAGCATTTATGGAAAGCATAGCTTTACCTAGTTCGGCATGAAGTTTGTTAAAAATTGGCTCTCCAATTCCAACTGGACAACCTTTAATTACACAAGTTATAATACCGCCTATGGTATCTTTGTTCTTACGTGCATTATCAATAATTTTTATAAACTTATTTGCAAAATTATTATCTGGACACCTAACAATATTAGATTCTATTTTTGAAAAATCTAATTTTTTATAGTCAATATCTATTTGACATTTTCCAACTTTTGATACGTATGCATTTATGTTAATATCTAAGGAATTTAAAAACTTTTTTGCAATAGCTCCTGCAGCTACCCAGTTAGCTGTTTCTCTGGCAGAACTTCTGCCCCCTCCTCTATAATCTCTAGCTCCATATTTTTTTTCATATGTAAAGTCAGCATGTGAGGGTCTAAATGAATTTGATATGTGTTTGTAATCACTGCTTTTTTGATTTTTATTTTTAATTTGAAGAGAAATAGGCATTCCTGTTGTTAAACCATTATAAACTCCAGATAGAATTTTTATTTTATCATTTTCTTTTCTTTGTGTTGTGATTTTTGATTGTCCTGGTTTTCTTCTATCTAATTCTTTCTGAATTTCTTCTGATGATATAGAAATACCTGAGGGACATCCATCAATAATAACTCCGATAGCTAGTCCATGTGACTCACCATAAGTTGATATCTTAAAAATTTTTCCAAATGAGTTACTCATTTTTTAAAGTTTATTAAGTAGGTCGTTGAAATAATGATTAAAGTTAAAATAAT
>JAPYTU010000002.1:58835-64186 GCA_029940715.1 Cytophagales bacterium | reverse complement strand
GGGGTATTAAAGGGTATTATGATTATATAAGACCAATTTCGGTAATAAGATATTTGTCTGATCAGGGGCAATCAACTTATATTGATTCTTTAAATTATAGTATAAATGGAATTAATTTGATAGATAATTATATTGACCTTGTTTATGTAGATGATCCTTTGGTAGGTGAAAATCTAGAAAATCTTGGTAAAATTAAATTGTTTACATGGAGTGGCCACACAAGCCAAGGTAGCTTGGGTGAATCAGGTTCCGGTTGGATTCTTGCTGAAAATTGGTGGCCATATCAAAGGCCGACTTTTGTTACACCACCTTTTGCTGGTTATGTTTCTGGTCATTCTACATACTCAAAAGCTGCTGCAGAAGTACTGTCAAAAATTACTGGAAGTTCATTTTTTCCTGGTGGTATGGGTGAATTTCATATTAATAAAAATGAATTTTTAGTTTTTGAAAATGGACCATCTATAGATATGATTCTACAATGGGCTAAATATGAAGATGCAGCTGATCAGTGTTCCCTATCAAGAATATGGGGAGGTATTCATCCTTACATTGATGATATTCCGGGAAGGATGATTGGTAAAGAAATTGGAAATAATGCTTTTAATTTGGCAAAAACATACTTTCAACGAAATGATATAATTAATAATATAGAGAATTATCCAAATGATTATGTTATTTATCCTAACCCAACAAGAAATGATTCATTTATTAATTTAATTAATGAATCTTCTAAAGCAATTTCTTATATAGAGATGTATGATTTAAATGGAGTTAAACAGAGCATAAGTATTATAGATGGTTTACAGAGAAATTATAGAATTAATATTTCTAATGTTTCTAGTGGTATTTATATAATCTATCTAATTTTTTCTGATGGATCTAACAAATCAACTAAATTAGTAATAAGGAAATGAGTATATATAGAATATCATATTTTTTAATATTATCTCTATTATTTTTCATTGTTTCTTGTGATCATAAAATCATTCATAATGACGTTACAATTCAAACACGATCCTATTACTATTCAAATTTTGATATTAAATTTTCATTGAATCAAGTAGGAGATTCTTACATATCTTATTGGCCAGAGGGTTCGACTGATAAGCTAAAATCTAAAGTTTCAAAATCTAAAAAGAATCATACTATACCTCTTACAATAATTGAACCATCTTTAAAGTACAATTTTGTCATTCATTCAAGTAGTTATAATTTAAGTTATACTTCTAAATTATTTTCTTTCACATCAAGTGAACTTCCATATAACTTTCCATCATTTGAAATTGAAAAGAATAACAATTATGACTTTTACGGATACATTTTATTAAGAACTCAAAATAATCCCTGGGCTCAGTTATTGATTAATTCAGATGGTATTCCATTATGGTATGGAATTTCGGATTCGGTACTATCAAGGCCATTTAATATAATTGATAAAAAATCATACCTTTCTTTATCTAAGCCAAATTTAATTGAAGAAATTTCATTTGAAGGAGATACATTGATATCAATTAATACTATGAAAAATATTATTCATCATGATATTTTAAAACATAATGATAAGTTTATAGGTTTAACATATAAGTATTTTGATGTTAAAGATAACTCAGATTTAGAGACCTTGAAAGGTGATGGTGTGGTTGTTTATGATTCTCTTGGAAAATTATTGTGGGAGTGGAATATATTTGATTTTATTGATCCAATGGATAAGGGTAATGAATATTATCAGAGCAAAGATTGGAGTCATGCTAATGGAATATTTGTTGATTATGATGGAAATTATTTAATATCATTTAGAAATTTTGATCAAATATGGAAAATTAATTCTTTAACTGGTGATATAATTTGGAGACTTGGTATGAATGGAGATTTTGATTTATCTAAAAGTGAAATTTTTTATGCTCAGCACGCAATTAATAAAATTGATAATGAAACATATATTCTGTTTGACAATGGTTCTGTCGAATTAAGAAAATCTTCAAGAGCCTTAATTTTTAAATTGAATGAAGAAAATAATGATTTCCAAATTGAAAAAAGTATTTTTTTACCAGATGATTTATTTAGTTTTAAACAAGGTAGTGTATATCTTTTTGATCAGGATAAACTTCTTTTTGCAAGTAGTGTAAATAGCAGAGTTGTTATAACTGATATGGATGGTGAAGTACTGTGGAAATTAAATAGTGATTATTCTTTTTATAGAGCATACTATTTAAATAAAATTCTCTAAAATAAAAATAAGACTATAAATATTAATTTATTTTTGACCATTGACTTTGGTAAGGAATATATATAAAACCAAGAATAGAATCTATAGGTATTCTTCTTGAATAGTTTAAATTAAAATGATTATGATCTATAAGGTCTATTTTAAATGCTTGCGCAATCTTTTCTGGTTTTTCTTGATAAGCTAAAAAAAGACTATCACCATCTATTTCATAAACCCACAATGTATTAAAATAAAAAATAAGATTATCAGATCTAAATGATATCATAGGAAATTTAGGAACATTTTCCTTTTTAATATTATCTACCATTAAAGCATTCACTTTCCAATCACCTTTTAATTCTATTGGCTTAGAACAAGAAAAAGTAATAATTAAAATAAAAAAACAAATTATGTCTCGCATAAGATAATTAAATTTATAAAAAAAAATCAACCATGAAAAATAAAATCTCTTATATAAGATTATTTTTTATTTTTTTAAAAACGGGAACCATTTCTTTTGGTGGTTACATGATGTTGATTGCAATGATAAAGTATGAATTTGTTGAGAGAACAAAGATACTTAAAAATAGTAAAATCCTTGATGCAATAACTATGGCTAGTTTCTTGCCTGGTCCCATGGCAATAAATGTAGCTTCATATGTTGGTTTTTTGTTAAAAGGATGGAAAGGTGCAGTAGTATCATTTTTGGCCGTATTATTGCCCTCTTTTTTGATTATGGTCTTATTTTCTCATTTATATTTAAATTCTCAAAATATTCCTGGATTTACTTCTTTTTTTATGGGAGTTATGCCGGTTGTTTCTGCTGTTATTTTTACTGTCGCATATGATATTTTTAAAGACACTAAAAATAAATTTTTTTCTTTTATTCTGGTGATTTTAAGTTTTTCTATTGCTTATTCAGTAAAAGGATATATATCAATAATATTACCTCTTTTAATTTGTGGTATTTTAAATATTTTTTATAATAAAAACAAAATAAAATTTGGAATTTCTTTTGGTAACTCATCAAAAAATTTTATAAAAAAAAAAAGGTATTATAATTGCTTCATTAATAATGATCATATTATATTTATTTTTGAATAATGCAGCAGTTGATACAAAAACTTTTCATCTAGCAAGAATTTTTTCTAATATATCTTTGACATTATTTGGAGGTGGTTATGTTTTTATTCCATATTTAGATAAAATAATTGTTGAGCAGCTTGGTTGGTTAACTCAAAGAGAGTTCATTGATTCAATTGCTATGGGTCAGATAACTCCAGGGCCAATTTTAATAACTGCTACTTTTATAGGGTATAAAATAAATGGTATAGTTGGAGCTTTTATAGCTACAATTTCAATATTTCTTCCTTCTTCAGTTATTATCATATTTTTTTCAAGAGTATATTATTTTTTCAAAAAAAATGCCTTTTTTAAAATAGTGATTAAAGGTTTTAAAATTGGTATCATTGGACTTATATGTTACGCGGGTTATATTATAATGTTTAGAGAAGAAATTTTTAATTCTTTTAATATTGTGATATTTATTATATCATTTTTTATTCTTTTAAAAAAATTAATTCACCCTTTGTTTTTAATATTAACATTTGGTGTATTAGGATATTATTTACAATTTCACTGATGAAATTTATACAGTTTATTGGAACTCAAAGATCAGGGTCTAATTTGTTAAGATTAATGTTGAGCCAGCTTCAAGGAATATATGCTCCTCATCCACCACATATCCTTAAAACTTTTTATCCTTTACTTGCTAAATATGGAAATTTAAATTCTAAAAAGAATTTTGAATTTCTTATTTATGATGTTATAAGTTGGATACGATTAAATCCAGTTAAATGGAATGAAATACCAACAAAAAATCAAATACTTAAAAATATAAAGGGCAGGTCTTTGTTTCAAGTTTTTAGGTCTGTATATGAAATAAATGCTTTAAAAGAAAAAAATATAAAATATTGGTGTTGTAAAAGTTTATATAATTTAAATTTTTTTGATAATAATAATTTTAAAGAATTAGAGCCAATTTATATTTATATCTATAGAGATGGTAGAGACGTAGCATCTTCATTTATGAAGGCTCCTATCGGAGATAAGCATATATATTTTTTAGCAAAAAAGTGGTATAGAGATCAAAAAATTTCATTAAAAATTAAAGATAATTCCTCCAGTGAAATTTTTTTTTCTATTAAGTATGAAGATTTACTTTCTAATCCAAAAAAAATAATTCAAAATTTTTGTGATAAGTATTTGATAGATTATAATGATAATTTTATTGATTTTTATAAGTCTGATGATTCAATTATTGCTTCTTCTTCTGGAAAATTGTGGAAAAATTTATCTAAACCATTAATAAAGAATAATAAAGAAAAATATATTGATGAGTTAAGTGCTGATCAAATTTTGTTATTTGAATCTATTAATTATAGATTTTTAAAAATGTTGAACTATAAATTGAAATATGATAATTCAAAATTTATTAATTCATTTTCAAAGAGTGATGTATTAAATTATACTATTCTTAATAATAAATTAAGAGATGAATTTTTTAGTAAAACATCATCAATGGAATTGTCTAAAAGAGAGATGCAATTAAAATTTTTAGAAAAAGTAAATAACTAAAATTTTTTTATTTTAAAATACTTACAATCAGATTCTAAGTAATGTGAAGAATACATCCATTCTCCTACATTGTAGTATTTACTTTTATCACTTATCTGTCTTTCTGTTACTTTATGACTATGTCCAAATACATAAATATCTTTATGGTTATTTATTTCATAATCTTTACAATAATTGACAATTCTTTCATCATTTATATTTGCAATGGTATTGTTTATTTTATTATTTTTTTTTCTTGAAAAATATTTACCAAGAACTATACCGATATCAGGATGAAGTATTCTAAAAAGAAATTGCAAAACATTATTTTTAAAAATATTTTTTAATAATTTATATCCATTATCTCCTTTTCCTAGACCATCTCCGTGACCTATTAAAAAATTTATGTGATTAATATTAAATTCTGTAGGATTATGATATACTTTAATTCCTAAATTTTGAAAATAATCTAAGGTCCACATGTCATGATTTCCTACAAAATAATGGATGTTTATTTTTTCTTCTATTA
>JAPYTU010000002.1:41273-58735 GCA_029940715.1 Cytophagales bacterium | reverse complement strand
GTCCACATGTCATGATTTCCTACAAAATAATGGATGTTTATTTTTTCTTCTATTATTTCAATAAATTTCCCTAATAATCTGATGTATCCTTTTGGAACAGTTTTTTTATATTCAAACCAGAAGTCAAAAATATCACCCATTAAAAATATTTCTTGGGCATCTTTTTTTATAGTATCAAGCCATTTGACTATATGTTTTTCTCTTTGAATCGATGAAATTTCATTGGGTTTTCCTAAATGAAAATCTCCAGCAAAGTATAATTTTTTATTCTTCTGTAACTTGAGGTTTATTTTCTCCATTATCTTTTTGAATTTTCTCCTCAATTTTATTTTCATCTTTTTCTCTAGTAAAAGATTGATAATTTGTAGGATTTTTAAATGGTCTTTTCCCAATGAGAATCTCTACATCGCTTTGAAAAAGAATTTCTTTTTCTAATAATTTTTTAGCAACTTTTTCAAGTTGTTCTTTTTTATTAATAAGTAAGTTTTTTGTTCGTTCGTATGCATTCTCAACAATTTTTTTAACTTCAAAATCAATTTTTTCAGCAGTGGAATCAGAATAAGGTTTTGTGAAATTATAATCAGATTGTTTTGAATCAAAAAATGAAATATTACCTATATTCTTGTTCATTCCATACACAGATACTATACTATAGGCCATTTTTGTTATTCGTTCTAGATCATTTAATGCTCCTGTAGAAATTTTTCCGAATATTATTTCTTCAGCAGCTCGACCACCTAGTGCCATACATATTTCATCTATTAATTGATCTGTTTGATATAAAAATTGTTCTTTAGGTAAGTATTGAGCATAACCAAGTGCGGCAATACCTCTTGGTACAATACTAACTTTTACTAGTGGATCTGCATGTTCAAGATACCATCCTGCAATAGCATGACCAGCTTCGTGGTATGCTACTATCTTTTTTTCTTCTGGAGATATTATTTTGTTTTTTTTCTCTAAACCTCCTATTACCCTATCTATTGCATCTTGAAAATCATCCATTTCAATAGTTTTTTTATTTTTTCTTGCCGCAATTAAAGCTGATTCATTACAGACGTTTGCAATTTCAGCTCCTGCAAAACCTGGAGTTTGTGCTGATAAATTTTTAAGATTAACGTCTTCATTTAAGGTAAGTTCTCTAACATGTACTTTAAAAATAGCTTCTCTTCCAATTAAGTCTGGTTTGTCAATAGATATTTGTCTATCAAATCTACCTGGTCTTAATAAGGCTGAATCTAAAACATCAGGTCTATTGGTTGCAGCTAGAATGATTACCCCTGAATCGGTAGAAAAACCATCCATTTCAACAAGTAGTGAGTTTAGGGTATTTTCTCTTTCATCATTTGAACCTGGCATTTGTCCTCTTCCTCTTGTTCTTCCTATAGCATCTATTTCATCAATGAACACAATACATGGTGCTTTTTCTTTAGCTTTTTTAAATAAATCTCTTACCCTTGCTGCTCCTACTCCTACAAACATTTCAACAAAATCAGAACCTGATAATGAGTAGAAAGGTACAGCTGCTTCTCCAGCAACAGCTTTAGCTAGTAGGGTTTTTCCTGTTCCTGGTGCGCCTACCAATAAAGCTCCTTTTGGAATTTTTCCACCAAGTTTTGTAAATTTTTTTGGAGTTTTTAAAAATTCTACAATTTCTTTTACTTCTTCTTTTGCTTCTTCAAGACCTGCAACATCATTAAATGTTAATTTTGTTTTATTCTCTTTGTCAAAGAGTGAAGCTTTTGATTTTCCAATATTAAATATTTGACTTCCAGGACCTCCTCCCCCTGACATTCTTCTAATTAAGAACCAAAATCCAATTAAAATTAAAATAGTAAATCCCCACGTTTGTAGAAAAGAATAAAAATCATACCTTTTTTCAGTTAAGTATTCAATTTCTTTATTATTACTTTTTTTCATTTGATCTATCAAATCAAAATATCTCTTTTCAAAGCTTTCTACAGACGACACTTCAAGTTGATAATGGGGACCATTTGTGTTTTGGATTAATCTTGATGATTCAAGTTCATCTTTATAGGTAGAGTTTTGAAGGGCATCTTCATTAAGTGTTATCTCTACAATTTCTTGATTTTTTACAACGACAATTTTTGATACATCATGACTTGTTATCATTTTATTAAAACGATTATAATCTATAGTAATTGGATTATTGTTGAAAAGACCATATGCAAGGTATATAAATGATGATATTAATAATATAATCCATAATTGGGTATTAAATTGTGGCTTCTTTTCTAAATTTTTTTTTTTATTATCCCTCATTTCAATTTATTTTACAACTTCTAATTTAGCGTCACCCCATAATTTTTCAAGATTGTATAAACTTCTTTTATTTTCTTGAAAAATATGTACAACTACATTAACAAAATCAATTAATATCCATTCTTTATTTATTTTGCCCTCTTTTTTCCATGGCTTTTCGTTGAATTTTTTTGAAACCTTTTTCTCTATAATATCAGCTATAGCACCTATTTGAGTAGTTGATTTTCCAGTACATAAAACGAAATAATCAGTAACAGAGTTATTAATTTTTTTTAAGTTTAGTATTTTGATATCTTCAGCTTTATTTTTATTCATACAAGAGGCTATAAATTTACTTAGTTTGTTTGAATTTATATTTTGTTTGATTTGCAATTTTTGAGAAATTAAATATTATTTAAATTTAGTTAATATATGAGCAATAATTCTGCCAAAACCTTATTTGATAATAAAACTTATGTTTTTATGACAGAATGTCTCTCTACAAATGACTATTTATTGAAACTTTTAAAAAAAAAGAGCTATCAAGAAGGTACGATGGTTAATTCAAGTTATCAAAAGGGTGGTAGGGGTCAAAGAAATAATAATTGGTTATCTGAAAAGGGTAAAAATTTAACTTTTTCTTTTTTGTTAGAACCAAATATTGAATTATCAAATCAATTTTTATTACACATAATTACTTCAATTTCTATATTTAAGACATTATTAGAAATTAATATTAAAAATATCTCAATAAAATGGCCAAATGATATTTATGTAAATGATAAAAAAATAGCTGGTATTTTAATAGAAAATCTTGTTTATCGAAAATTTATATATAAATCTGTGATCGGTGTCGGATTAAATATTAATCAAGCTAATTTTGGTATTCTGAATGCAACATCAACAATTAATGAAACCATGAAAAAGCATAATCTTGATCAAATTCTTCAAATTTTTAAATCAATTTTTAATAAGGAATACTTAAAACTTAACTCTAATAAAATTCATGAGGAGTTTGATTTTTATAAAAAAAATCTTATTGGGTATCAGATAGAAAAGAAGTATGAATATAATTCTGCTGTAATTAAGGGAAAAATTATAGATGTTTTATCAGACGGTATCTTGGTTATTCAAACAAAAAATTCCATAATAAAATTTAATTTTGGTGATATAAGATTAGTTTGACCAATTGTTTTTTATCTTAAAAGCCTCTAGTTTTGAATATGAAGACTAAATACATAATATTATCTGCTCCATCTGGTTCTGGAAAATCAACTATAGCATCTTTTTTATTGAATGAAATTAAATCACTTTCTTTTTCAGTTTCATCAACTAATAGAAAAAAAAGAAAAAATGAAAATGAAGGAATAGATTATTATTTTATTTCTAGAGAAAAATTTAAGTTTCATATTGAAAGTGATGATTTTATTGAATGGGAAGAGGTTTACACAAATCATTATAAAGGGACTTTAAAGTCCGAGATCGATAGATTAATAACAGAAAAAAGAAATATAATTTTAGATGTTGATGTTTCAGGAGGTTTGAATTTAAAAAAATATTTTGGAAATAATGCATTGTCAGTCTTTATAGATGTTCCAAATTTGGAAACATTGAAAAATAGATTATTAGTGAGAGGCAGTGAAAATTATAAAAGTTTAAAAGAAAGAATTGAGAAATCTAAGTCTGAAATAAAAATGAAAGATAAGTTTGATGTTATCATAATGAATGATAGAATGAGTAGAGCAAAAAAAGAAATATTAACTATTGTGAAAAATTTTATTAAAAAATGAATATAGGCCTCTTTTTTGGTACATTTAATCCTATCCATAATGGACATACTCATATTTCTAAAGAAGTTTTAAACTCAAAAAGAGTAAATGAAATTTGGTTGATTGTATCTCCTCAGACTCTATTCAAGAAAAGTTCAATAATTTTAGATAAAAACATTAGAATTAATATGGTAAACAATGCTGTTAAAAATTTAAAAAATATTTATTCTTCATCAATTGAATTCGAATTAGAAAAACCTAATTATACAGTTAATACTTTAAATTTTTTATCTTCTAATTATTCCGAAAATAATTTTAAAATTATTATTGGAGAGGATAATTTAGAATCATTTGATACATGGAAAGATAGTGACTTTATAAAAAAGAAATATGAGCTAATTGTGTACCCTAGAAGAAAGAAAGAAATATCAAAAGAATTATTTGATGGTGAATTGATTAAAATATCATCGACTGATATAAGAAAAAAAATTAAAAATAAAGAGTCAATAAATAATTTAGTTCCAGAAAATGTTGAAAAGGAAATTTTAAAAAATGGTTACTATAGTTAAATGGTAATTAATTCTTTTTCTTTAATGCCAATTATATTATCTATTTTCTCAATATAAGAATTAGTTATTTTTTGAATTTGATCTTCTCCAGTTCTTATTTCATCTTCTGATGCTCCATCATTAGAAAGTTTTTTGATGTATTCATTGGATTCTTTTCTGACAGATCGTATACTTATCTTTTCTTTTTCTCCTTCATTTTTAATTTGTTTTATAAGTACTAATCTCCTTTCTTCAGTTAATGGTGGAATGTTTATTATTATATTTTCACCATCATTTTGAGGGTTTAAACCAAGATTACTCTCTGTAATTGCTTTTTCAATGTCTTGGATTATGGTTTTATCCCAAGGTTTTATAAATAATGTTCTGTTATCTGGTGTACTAATTGATGCTACTTGAATTATTGGGGTTTGTACATTATAGTAATCTACATTTATACCATCTAACATATTTGGCATAGCTTTTCCAGCTCTTACTTTAGTTAGTTCTTTTGTTAGAAATTGAACGGTTTTTTCCATTCTTTCTTTTGTGTCTTCTAATACTAAATCAATTTCTTCCATATTAATAAATTAAAGTACCAATTTTTTTACCTTCAATAATTTTAATCAGATTACCTGGTTTATTCATATCAAAAACAATTATAGGTAAATTGTTTTCTTTACATAAGGTGAAAGCGGTCATATCCATTATGTTAAGATTTTTTTTGTATACATCATCAAAGGATATTTCATTAAATTTTTTAGCTGAAGACGACTTTTCAGGATCTGAATTGTATACTCCATCAACTCTTGTACCTTTAAGTACAATGTCTGCTTCAATTTCTATTGCACGTAAACTAGCAGTAGAATCAGTTGTAAAATATGGTTTTCCAAGACCAGCTCCAAAAATAACAATCCTATTTTTTTCTAGATGTCTAATGGCTTTTCTCCTGATAAATGGCTCACATACTTGATCAATATTAAAGCCTGATAATAACCTAGTATCACATCCAATTTTTTCTAAAAAACTTTGTAGTGCCATACAATTTATTACTGTTGCTAACATTCCCATATAATCTCCTTGAACTCTATCAATACCACTTGTTTCCGATTCGATACCTCTATAAATATTTCCACCACCAATTACTATTGCAACTTCAATTCCTAAATTTTGAATATTTTTAATTTCATTAGAATAGTTTTCTAATTTATTAGAATCAATACCAAAATTTTTATTTCCTATTAATGCTTCTCCGCTGAGTTTAAGTAATATTCTTTTGTATTTCATAAGGTATTAATTTTTGTAAATATAATATAGTTCGTATTTATGGAGTTGTAATTCATAAATTATTATAATCACAATTTGTATTTAAAAGTTTGTATAAAATAAAAAACAGTATAATTTTGCTGACCTTTGAGCTGAATAGGCTAAAAATTATGATTCTTTAAGAAGGGGGGATACCAAAGCGGCCAACTGGGGCAGACTGTAACTCTGCTGACTTATGTCTTCGTAGGTTCGAATCCTACTCCCCCCACTTAATTTTTTATGATAATAAGCGGGCGTAGCTCAGTTGGTAGAGCGACAGCCTTCCAAGCTGTAGGTCGAGGGTTCGAATCTCTTCGCCCGCTCATAAGCCGATGTAGCTCAGAGGTAGAGTACTTCCTTGGTAAGGAAGAGGCCACGGGTTCAATTCCCGTCATCGGCTCATTAAAAGATGTAAAAAATTGAATTATTATTTATTTAAGTTAAATTTGAGTTTTAAATTTTAAAAATTATGGCAAAAGAAACCTTTGATAGATCAAAACCCCATGTAAATATAGGAACTGTGGGACATGTTGATCATGGTAAAACTACTCTTACTGCAGCAATTACTAAAGTCTTATCTGATATAGGATTGGCTGAAAAAAGAGATTTTGATCAAATTGATAATGCTCCTGAAGAGAAAGAAAGGGGTATTACTATTAATACAGCTCATGTTGAATATGAGACTGAGAATAGACATTATGCTCACGTGGATTGTCCTGGTCACGCTGATTATGTTAAAAATATGGTTACAGGTGCAGCACAAATGGATGGTGCTATTCTTGTTGTTGCAGGAACTGATGGACCAATGCCTCAGACAAGAGAGCATATTTTATTGGCTAGACAAGTTGGTGTTCCAGCTTTGGTAGTTTTTATAAATAAAGTTGATCTTGTAGACGATGCTGAATTATTGGAACTTGTTGAAATGGAAATAAGAGAATTATTAAATTTTTATGAATTTCCTGGAGATGATATTCCTATTGTATCAGGATCAGCTCTTGGTGCATTAAATGGTGAAGCTCAATGGGTTGATAAAGTTATGGAATTAATGGCTTCTGTTGATTCATATATTTCAGAACCTAAAAGAGAAACAGATAAAGATTTTCTTATGCCAGTTGAAGATGTATTCTCTATTACTGGTAGAGGAACTGTAGCTACAGGTAGAATTGAAAGAGGTGTTGTTAATACTGGAGAGGCTGTTGATATTATTGGTATGGGAGCTGATGGTTTAAAATCTACTATTACTGGTGTTGAGATGTTTAGAAAAATATTAGATAGAGGACAAGCTGGAGATAATGCAGGTCTTTTACTCAGAGGTATTGAAAAAACTGACATTAGAAGGGGTATGATTATTTGTAAACCTGGTTCAGTAACTCCTCATGCTCATTTTAAGGCTGAAGTTTATGTTTTGTCAAAAGAAGAAGGTGGTAGACATACTCCATTTTTTAATAAGTATAGACCTCAGTTTTATCTTAGAACTACGGATGTGACTGGAGAAATATTTTTACCTGAAAAAGTAGAAATGGTAATGCCTGGAGATAATTTAACTATTGAGGTTAAATTGATAAATAAAGTTGCTCTAGAGAAAGGTTTGAGATTTGCAATTAGAGAAGGTGGAAGAACAGTTGGAGCGGGTCAGGTTACAGAAATATTAGACTAAATTTTATATTTTAATTTTTAGTTAATTATTTAACTTATTTATTTGTTAAATAATAAAAATTATTCTAAATTTGCAGGCCTTATTGGCCTGCATTTTTGTTAAACGGGTGTAGCTCAATTGGTAGAGTAGCGGTCTCCAAAACCGTTGGTTGGGAGTTCGAGTCTCTCCTCCCGTGCTAGGAGCCTTAATATTATTGATATGTTTAAGTTGATTAATTATATAACAGAGTCCTATCAAGAAATGGTAAATAAAGTTACCTGGCCAAGTTATAATAGCCTTCAAAATAGTTCTGTATTAGTACTTGTTGCATCATTAATCTTTGCTATGTTCATAGGAGTAATTGATTTGGGATTTGAAAATGCCATGTCATTATTTTATGAAACTTTTTAATAATTATTGTTAATATGGGTTTAAATTGGTATGTAATTCGTGCAATAAGTGGTAAGGAAAATAAGATCAAAACTTATTTAGAAAGAGAAATAACAAGAAATTCATTAGAGAAATTTATTCCAGAGGTTATGATTCCTTATGAAAAGGTTTATGTAATGAGGAATGGAAAAAAACAAATCAAAGAAAGAAATTATTTTCCAGGATATGTCCTTGTTTCTGCTGACTTTTCACATGGAGAGGTTCAACATGTAATTAAAAATGTGCCTGGTGTTATAGGATTTTTAGGTTCTGGAGCTGGCCCATCAAGGGTTCCAATTCCTTTAAGGGAGTATGAAATTAATAGAATTTTTGGAAAATTTGATGAATCCAATAACGAAGATGAAATTATGTTATCTCCATTTGTTGTAGGAGAAGATGTGAAGGTAATGGATGGTCCTTTTAATGGATTTACTGGATCTATAGCTCAAATTTTTGAAGATAAAAAAAAAATAAATGTAACTGTTAAAATTTTTGGTAGAAGTACCCCTGTAGAATTAAATTATTTTCAAGTAGAAAAATCTAATTAATAATGGCAAAACAAGTTGATGGATATTTAAAATTACAAGTAAGAGGAGGTCAGGCAAATCCTGGACAACCTGTTGGACCGGCTTTAGGAAGTAAGGGACTTAATATAATGGATTTTTGTAATCAGTTTAATACGAGAACTGATAATAGAAAAGGTCAGGTGTTACCTGTAGTAATTACAATATATAAAGATAGATCATTTAATTTTGTTATAAAAACCCCTCCTGCTGCTGTTTTAATATTACAAGCAGCCAATAAGAAGAAAGGTTCAGATCAGCCAAATCTTGTGAAAGTTGGTTCTATTACATGGAATCAAGTTAAAGATATTGCTGAAATTAAAATGAAAGATTTAAATGCTTTTAAAGTTGACTCTGCTATGAAAATGATTGCTGGAACTGCTAGAAGTATGGGTGTTAAAGTAAAAGGAGTTTTTCCAGAAAATTTGAATTAAATGTCAAGAATTACAAAAAATAAAAAATTGATGTTAGAAAAGTATGATCTTCAAAAATCATATTCTTTGGAAGAAGCTTCTAAAATAATTAAGGATATTTCTTTAACTAAATTTGATGCTTCTGTTGATATAGATGTAAGGCTTGGAGTAGATCCTAAAAAAGCTGATCAAATGGTTAGAGGTGCTATTTTTCTTCCACATGGAACAGGAAAAAAATTAACTGTTCTTGCTTTGTGTACTCCAGAAAAGGAAGATGAAGCAAAAAAATCAGGTGCTGATTATATAGGATTAGATAAATTTATAAAAAAGATTGAAGGTGGATGGACGGATGTTGATGTTATTATTACGATGCCAGCTCTTATGGCTAAATTGGGTAAGCTAGGAAAGGTACTTGGGCCTAGAGGTTTAATGCCAAATCCTAAATCTGGAACAGTTACTAATGATATAGGTAAAGCAATAAAAGATGTAAAAACAGGTAAAATTGATTTTAAGGTTGATAAGTTTGGTATAATTCATACTTCTATTGGAAAGGTTTCATTTGATTCAAAAATGATTAATGAAAATGCTCTTGAATTATTAAATTTTATTCAAAAATTAAAGCCATCATCTGCAAAAGGTATTTATGTTAAAAGCGTTAGTTTATCTAGTACAATGAGTAGTTCGATAAAAATTGACAGTTCAGTATTAATTGATTAATATGAAAAAAGAAAATAAAATAGAAGTTGTAAAAGATTTAACTAATAAGTTCAAGGAGAATAATATTTTTTATTTACTTGATGCTTCTGGTTTAACTGTTTCTCAAGTCAATTCTTTTAGAGAAAAATGTTTTAAAAGAGATGTTGAGTATAAAGTTGTTAAAAATACTTTTATTAAAAAAGCTCTTGAAAATCAAGACGTTGATTATTCTGAAATATTAAATAGCGATAGTTTGAAAGGTTTTTCAGGATTGTTATTTACAAATGAAAGTCCGAGTAGCCCAGCAAAAGCATTAAAAGATTTTCGTAAATCTTTAGATGCTGACCATCCTTCACTTAAAGCAGTAGCTATTGATTCGGATTTTTTTATTGGTGATGATCATCTTGATTTCCTCTCTAAGTTAAAGAGTAAAAATGAGCTTATTGGTGATGTAATTTTATTGTTGCAATCACCAGCTAAAAATATTATTTCATTACTGAAAAGTTCTGAAAATAAGATCTCAGGTGTCTTAAAAGCACTTGAAATAAACAAGATTAGTGTATAAACTTTAAATTAAATTAAAAATGGCAGATATAAAATCAATAGCTGACCAACTCGTGAACTTAACCGTAAAGGATGTTAGCGAATTGGCAAATATTTTGAAAGATGAGTATGGTATCGAACCTGCAGCAGCAACAGTTGTTTCAACGGCAGAAGCTGGTGGAGGAGATGGCGGAGAAGTTGCTGAAGAAAAAACGAACTTTGATATAGTTCTTAAATCGGCTGGTGGGTCTAAACTAGGAGTTGTTAAACTTGTAAAAGAATTGACGGGTCTAGGCTTGAAAGACGCTAAAGATATGGTTGATAGTGCTCCAAAAGCAATAAAAGAAGGAGTTGCTAAAGACGAAGCAGAGGCAGCTAAAAAACGATTAGAAGAAGCTGGTGCTGAAGTAGAGTTGAAGTAATTATACATTCAACTTTTTTATTAATCCTATTAAGTATCATTATAGGATTGTAACTTTTTTATAACCATTAAATATTAAAAAATTGAATATAATACCGGCAAGAATAGATTTTTCAAAACTTAAAAACATAATTGACTATCCAGATTTTTTGGATGTTCAATTGAAATCATATAAAGATTTTTTTCAATTAGAAACTCCTCCAGAGAAAAGAGATAATGAGGGCTTATTTAAGGTTTTTAGAGAAAATTTTCCTATTTCTGATTCAAGAGATAATTTTATTCTTGAATTTATTGATTATACAGTAGATCCTCCTAAATATACAGTTAATGAATGTATTGATAGAGGATTAACATATTCTTTGCCTCTAAAAGCTAAGCTGAGACTTCAGTGTAATGATGAAGATAACGATGATTTTGAAACAATAGAACAGGAAGTATTTTTGGGAAATATTCCTTATATGACTCGTAAAGGTTCATTTGTAATTAATGGCGCAGAAAGAGTTATTGTATCTCAATTGCATAGATCTCCAGGTGTTTTCTTTGCTCAAAGTAAACACACAAATGGTACACCATTATATTCTGCTAGAATTATACCATTTAGAGGTTCATGGATTGAATTTGCTACTGATGTTAATAATGTAATGTATGCATATATTGACCGTAAGAAAAAGTTTCCTATTACTACATTACTTCGTGCAATAGGCTATGGATCAGATAAAGATATTTTAGATATTTTTAAATTATCAGAAGAGGTTGAAGCTAATAAAAAATCTCTTAAAAAAGTTCTGGGAAGAAAATTAGCAGCGAGAGTACTTAAAACTTGGGTTGAAGATTTTGTTGATGAAGATACTGGTGAAGTTATCTCTATTGATAGGAATGAATTAATTCTTGATAGAGATCATGAATTAATAGAAGAAGATATTGAAGTTATTATTGCTTGTGAAGCTCCATATGTAACCATTCATAGGGAGGATATTAATTCCGGAGAGTTTGCTATTATTTATAATACACTTAAAAAAGATGTTTCTAATTCTGAGAAAGAAGCTTTGGAGGAGATATATAGACAACTTAGAAATACTGAAGCTCCAGATGAACAAACTGCTAGGGATATAATTCAAAATTTATTTTTTAGTGAGAAAAGATATGATTTAGGAGAAGTAGGAAGGTATAGAATAAATAAAAAATTAGATCTTAATACTGATCATAATGTTAGGGTACTTACTAATGAAGATATTCTTCTTATTGTAAAATATTTAATTACTCTTATAAATGCTAAAACTGTTGTTGATGATATTGACCATTTGAGTAATAGAAGAGTTAGAACTGTTGGAGAGCAGCTATATTCTCAGTTTGGAGTAGGTTTGGCTCGTATGTCTAGAACGATAAAGGAAAGGATGAATGTTAGAGATAATGAAGAATTTAAACCAGTAGATTTGATTAATGCTAGAACTTTAACTTCTGTTATAAATTCATTTTTTGGTACTAATCAATTGTCTCAGTTTATGGATCAAACTAATCCACTTGCAGAGATAACTCACAAAAGAAGAATGTCTGCATTAGGGCCTGGTGGTTTATCTAGAGAAAGAGCTGGTTTTGAGGTTCGAGATGTACACTACACTCATTATGGTAGATTATGTACAATTGAAACTCCTGAAGGTCCAAATATAGGACTTATATCATCTTTATGTGTTCATGCTAAAGTTAATGGCATGGGATTTATTGAAACTCCTTACAGAGATGTATCAGATGGTAAAGTTGATCTTTCAGGTAAAGTTAATTATTTAACTGCAGAGGATGAAGATGATTCATATATTGCGCAAGCTAACGTTCCATTAAAGAAAAATGGTGCATTTAAAAATAAGACTGTTAAAGCAAGATTTGAAGGAGATTTTCCTTTAGCAAAAAATACTGAGTTAAAATATATGGATGTTGCACCAAATCAAATTGTTTCTGTTGCAGCATCATTAATTCCATTTTTAGAGCATGATGATGCAAATAGAGCTCTTATGGGATCTAATATGATGAGGCAAGCTGTTCCTCTAATGCAACCAGAGTCTCCAATTGTAGGAACTGGTATGGAATCTAGAGTAGCGAAAGACTCTAGATCTTTAACAGTTGCTGAAGGAAAAGGGAAAGTAATTTATGTTGACTCAACTAAAATTGAAATTAATTATGAATTAGATAAACATCAAAAATTAGTTTCTTTTGATGAAAATTCTAAAACATATGAATTAATAAAATTTAGAAGAACAAATCAGGATACATGTGTTAATCTTACTCCAATAGTTAAAGTTGGAGATCAAGTTGTAAAAGGACAAGTTATTTGTGAGGGATTTGGAACACAGAATGGAGAATTAGCGCTAGGTAGAAATCTTAAAGTTGCGTTTATGCCATGGCAAGGTTATAATTTTGAGGATGCTATTGTTATTTCTGAAAAAGTAGTTAAAGAAGATATTTTTACTTCTCTTCATATTGTAGAATATAAGTTAGAAGTTAGAGATACTAAAAGAGGTGAAGAAGAATTTACTTCTGAAATTCCTAATGTTAGTGATGAAGCAATAAGAAATTTAGATGAAAATGGAATTGTTAGAGTAGGGGCGAAAGTTAAAGAAGGAGATATTTTGATTGGTAAAATAACTCCTAAAGGAGAAAGTGATCCTACACCTGAAGAAAGATTATTGAGAGCTATATTTGGTGATAAAGCTGGTGATGTTAAGGATGCTTCATTAAAAGCACCCCCATCTCTTAATGGTGTGGTCGTTGATAGTAAATTATTTACTAGACAAAAAAGAGATAAGGATTCAAAGAAAATTTCAAAACAACAGATTGAAGTTTTAAAAAGCGAATATAGTAAATCATTAATTGATCTTAAATCTAGACTTATTGAAAAATTTGAAATTTTATTAAAGAATAAAGTGACATCAGGTGTGAAACATAAATATGGAGATGAAATAATTAAAAAAGGTGTCAAATTTTCTAAAAAAGTAATTGTTGATAAACTTTTCCCTTCAAAAAATGTCTATTATGATATTAATAGTCTTAATGTTCCTGAAGAATCAAGTTTAATTCAAGATGTTTTACTTGAAGATTGGACTGAGGATTCAAAACTAAATAATTTAATTGCTATAGCTGTTAAAAATTATGTGGTAAAAAGAAATAGTTTAGCTTCTAGCTTTAAAAAAAATAAATTTTCTTTAGAGGTAGGTGATGAACTTGCTCCAGGAATAGTTCAAATGGCTAAAGTATACGTAGCTAAAAAGAGAAAATTAAAAGTTGGAGATAAAATGGCTGGTAGGCACGGAAATAAAGGTGTTGTTGCTAAAATAGTTAAAGAAGAAGATATGCCATTTTTAGAAGATGGGTCTACTGTTGATATAGTTTTAAATCCTCTTGGTGTTCCATCTAGAATGAATATAGGTCAGCTATATGAGACTGCTTTAGGTTGGGCTGGTTTAAAATTAAATAAAAAATATAGAACTCCAATTTTTGATGGTGCAACTATTGAAGAGTTAACTAAGGAAATGAAAAATGCTAAGCTTCCTGCATTTGGAAGGACTTATTTATATGATGGTTTTTCTGGAAAAAGGTTTGATCAACAAGTAACAGTTGGGGTTATTTATATGTTAAAATTGGGTCATCTTGTTGATGATAAAATGCATTCTAGATCTATTGGACCTTATTCTTTGATTACTCAACAACCTTTGGGGGGTAAAGCACAGTTTGGTGGACAGAGATTTGGAGAGATGGAAGTGTGGGCTTTAGAAGCTTTTGGTGCATCTCATATTTTGCAAGAAATTTTAACTATAAAATCTGATGATATTATTGGAAGAGCCAAAGCTTATGAAGCTATAGTAAAAGGTGATAACATGCAAACTCCAGGAATTCCTGAGTCATTTAATGTATTGGTTCATGAGCTTAGGGGTTTAGCTTTAGAAATAACAATGAAATAAACTATTTAATATATTTATATGATATCTAATAAAACAAATCAAGCAACAAGTGATTTTAAAAAAATTATTGTTAGTCTAGCATCACCAGAATCGATACTAGAAAATTCTTTTGGAGAGGTTACTGCTCCTGAAACTATTAATTACAGAACATTCAAGCCAGAAATGGGTGGACTATTTTGTGAGAGAACTTTTGGTCCAGTCAAAGATTGGGAATGTCATTGTGGTAAATATAAGAGAATTAGATATAGGGGAATAATATGTGATAGATGTGGTGTTGAGGTAACTGAAAAAAAAGTTAGAAGGAAAAGAATGGGGCATATAGAATTAGTTGTTCCGGTTGCACATATATGGTATTTTAGGACACTTCCAAATAAAATTGGTTATATGCTTGGGATTCCAGCAAAAAAATTGAATCAGATAATTTATTATGAGAGATATGTGGTGATAAATCCTGGTGTTAAGGAAGAAGATGGTTGTCAAAAAATGGATTTGCTCACAGAAGAGGAATATTTAAATATTGTAGATTCTTTACCTAAAGAAAATTATTTATTAAGTAAAGATGATCCTAATAAATTTATAGCTAGAATGGGAGCTGCGTCTATAAGTGAGCTATTATCTCAAATTGATTTAGATCAATTATCTGTAGATTTAAGATATAAGGCTGCTAATGAAACGTCTCAACAAAGAAAAGCAGAAGCTTTGAAAAGACTTAGAGTGATTGAATCATTTAGAGATTCAAGACAAAATATTGAAAATAGACCAGAATGGATGATTGTAAAAATGATTCCTGTTATACCACCTGAACTTAGACCTCTTGTCCCTTTAGATGGTGGAAGGTTTGCAACATCTGATTTGAATGATTTGTATAGAAGAGTTATTATAAGAAATAATAGATTAAAAAGATTACTTGAAATTAAAGCTCCAGAAGTTATTCTTAGAAATGAAAAAAGAATGCTTCAAGAAGCTGTTGATTCTTTATTTGATAATTCAAGAAGAATCAATGCTGTAAGAGCCGATGGTAACAGATCTTTAAAATCTTTAACTGATATGTTAAAAGGTAAACAGGGAAGATTTAGACAAAATTTACTTGGTAAAAGGGTTGATTATTCTGGAAGATCAGTAATTGTTGTTGGTCCTAAATTAAAAATGCATGAATGTGGGCTTCCAAAAGATATGGCTGCAGAATTATTTAAACCTTTTATAATTAGAAAATTACTTGAAAGAGGTATTGTAAAAACGGTAAAATCAGCAAAAAAATTAGTAGATAATAAGGAACCAGTAATTTGGGATATTTTAGAAAATGTGCTTGTTGGACATCCAATTTTATTAAATCGAGCACCAACATTACATAGATTAGGTATTCAAGCTTTCCAACCTAAACTTATTGAAGGTAAGGCAATTGAATTACATCCTCTATCATGTACGGCATTTAATGCTGATTTTGATGGAGATCAAATGGCTGTTCATGTTCCTTTGGGTCATGAAGCAATAATTGAAGCTTCACTTTTAATGCTTGGATCTAATAATATATTAAATCCTGCAAATGGAGCACCTATAACTGTACCTTCTCAAGATATGGTTTTAGGTCTTTATTATGTTTCAAAAGGAAGAAAATCAACTAAAGAATACCCAATTAAAGGAGAAGGTCATGTCTTTTCAACATCAAGAGAAGTTGTCATTTCTTTAAATGAAGGGAAAATAGATAAAAGTTCTTTTATAAAATTAAGAACACAAATTAGAAATGAAGACGGAAGCTTTACAACTAGTGTAATTGATACTGTTGCTGGTAGGGTTTTATTTAATGACCTAATTCCAGAAGAAGTAGGTTATATAGATGAATTATTAACAAAGAAAAAGCTTCAACAAATAATATCAATAGTTTATAAAATATGTGGAATGAAAAGGACAGCTGAATTTTTAGATCATATTAAAGAATTGGGCTTTCAAATGGCATATGAAGGAGGATTATCTATGGGTCTTGGTGATATTCAAATTCCTGAATCTAAAAAAGATTTGGTTGATGATGCTAAAAAAGAAGTGAATGCTGTGTGGGATAATTATTATATGGGTCTTATTACTGATAATGAAAGATATAATCAGGTTATTGATATTTGGACTAGAGCTAACACTAAGTTAACAACAACTTTAATGAATCAGTTGGAAGATAATGAACAAGGATTCAACCCTATATATATGATGATGCATTCAGGTGCAAGAGGATCAAGAGAGCAAATAAGACAGTTGGGTGGTATGAGAGGATTAATGGCTAAACCACAAAAAAATCTTTCTGGATCTGTGGGTGAAATTATTGAAAACCCTATTCTTTCAAATTTTAAAGAAGGACTTGATGTTATTGAATATTTTATTTCTACTCATGGCGCAAGAAAAGGTCTTGCAGATACTGCACTTAAAACTGCTGATGCTGGATATCTTACTAGAAGACTTGTTGACGTTGCTCAGGATGTTATTATAAATGAAAAAAATTGTGGTACTTTAAGAGGAGTTAGAGTAAATGCTTTAAAAGATAATGAAGATATAGTTGAACCACTTTCAGAAAGAATTCTTGGTAGAGTTACTGTACACGATATATATGATCCAATAATTAATAAATTAATTATTAAATCTGGAGAAGAGATTGATGAAGTAATTGCTGCTGAAATTGATCAAACTAGTATTCAAGAAGTTGAAATTAGATCAGTTTTAACTTGTGAAACTAAGAGAGGAGCATGTGCTAAGTGTTATGGTCGTAATTTAGCCAATGGAAAAATGGTTATTGTTGGTGAAGCTGTGGGTGTGATTGCAGCTCAATCGATTGGAGAACCCGGAACTCAATTAACCCTGAGAACTTTTCATGTTGGAGGAACAGCTTCAAATATTGCAGTAGATGCTAATATAAAATCAAAATTTGATGGAAAAATTGAATTTGATGG
>JAPYTU010000002.1:0-41173 GCA_029940715.1 Cytophagales bacterium | reverse complement strand
GTAATTGTGGAGTGTAGAGATAAGACAAAAAATCCTGCAGTAATTGTTAAATCAAAGGATGAATTTAAATCATATAATATTCCTGTAGGAGCACATTTATCTGTTAATAAATCTCAAAAAGTTAAACATGGACATATTCTTGCAAAAATCCCTAGAATGATAGGTCAGTCTAGAGATATAACAGGTGGTTTGCCAAGAGTAACTGAATTATTTGAGGCTAGAAATCCTTCAAATCCTGCTGTAGTTAGTGAGATTGATGGTGTTGTAAGTTATGGTGGAATTAAAAGAGGTAATAGAGAAATTTTTATTGAATCTAAAGATGGAACCAATAAAAAATATTTAGTTTCATTATCAAAGCATATCTTAGTTCAAGATAATGATTATGTTAGGGCAGGATCTCCATTATCTGATGGAGCCATTACTCCTGCTGATATATTATCTATTAAGGGACCAAATGAAGTGCAAGATTATTTAGTTAATGAAATTCAAGAGGTATATAGATTGCAGGGTGTTAAAATTAATGATAAACATATTGAGGTAATTGTTAGACAAATGATGCAAAAAGTGATTATTGTTGAATCAGGAGATACCAATTTCTTACAAGATGAAAAGATAGATAAATTAGTTTTTAATGATATTAATGATGCAATTTTTGAGAAAAAAGTTATTGTTAATTCTGGTGATTCTGATAAATATAAAGAAGGACAAATTATAAGTTCTAGAGAATTAAGAGATGAAAATTCTGCACTAAGAAGAAATGATAAAAAAATCATTAAGGTAAGAAATGCTGAAGCTGCTGTTTCTAGACCTTCATTACAAGGAATTACTAGAGCTTCTTTAGGTACAGAAAGCTTTATTTCTGCTGCTTCTTTCCAAGAAACTACTAAGGTTTTAAGTGAAGCAGCAATAAGAGGAAAGGTTGATGAGCTTAGAGGGTTAAAAGAAAATGTTATTGTTGGTCATTTAGTTCCTGCTGGGACTGGAGTTAGAGATTATAATAATCTTATTGTAGGTTCTGAAAAAGAATATAATGATTTGATTAATAAATCAACTGATGATAATGTTTTAATAGGTGATAAGTTAGAAGATGAAACAATTAAAAATAAAAGTTAATAAATGAATCAAAAAACGAACCAAATAAACATTGAACTTACGGATGAAATTTCAAAAGGAAAATATGCTAATTTAGCTATGATTGCTCATTCTAGTAGTGAATTTGTTTTGGATTTTATTCAATTAATGCCAGGTGTTCCAAAGGCAAAAGTTAATTCAAGAATAATTATAACTCCTGAACATGCAAAAAAATTTTCTATGGCCCTTAGTGATAATATATCAAAATATGAGAAAAAGTATGGTCTCATAAAAGATTTTGATGAATTGCCTAAGTTTCCTTTAGATATAATCTCTTCTAAGAAGTAATTTTATTTATTCATGATAGAAAGAGTTAAAAAATTTTGTTTAGAATCATTGAATTTCTATTTTTGCGTCTAATTTTAATAGATATATAATATATGCCAACGATACAACAACTTGTTAGAAAAGGAAGAAAAAAATTGACTTCTAAGTCTAAGTCTCCTGCTCTTGGTTCCTGTCCTCAAAAAAGAGGTGTTTGTACAAGGGTTTATACAACTACTCCAAAAAAACCAAATTCTGCTATGCGTAAAGTAGCTAGAGTAAGGTTAACTAATGGAAAAGAAGTTAATGCATACATTCCAGGAGAAGGGCATAATTTACAGGAGCATTCAATTGTTTTAATTAGAGGGGGAAGAGTAAAAGATTTGCCTGGTGTTCGTTATCATGTTATAAGAGGAGCCCTTGATACTGGTGGGGTAGATGATAGAACTCAAAGAAGATCCAAGTATGGATCAAAAAAACCAAAAGCTAAGAAATAATAGATATGAGAAAATCTAAGCCTAAAAAAAGATATTATCTACCGGACCCTATTTATAAGGATGCTTTAGTTACTCAATTTGTTAATAATCTTATGTTAGATGGTAAAAAAAGTATTTCATATTCAATTTTTTATGATGCTTTAAAAATTGTTGAAGAAAAAACTAAAGAAAAAGGCTTAGAGTTATGGAAGAAAGCTCTAAGCAATGTTATGCCATCTGTAGAAGTGAAAAGCAGAAGAGTTGGTGGTGCTAATTTTCAAGTTCCTATAGAAGTTAGACCACTTAGAAAAATTACATTAGGTCAGAAATGGCTTATTAAATACGCTAGACTTAGAAACGAAAAATCAATGAAAGAAAGATTAGCTAATGAAATTATTGCGGCATCTAAAGGTGAAGGTAATGCTGTAAAGAAAAAAGACGATACACATAGAATGGCAGAAGCAAATAAAGCGTTTTCTCATTTCAGATTCTAAATATATAACTTGATATGGCTGCTATAAAAGATTTAAATTATTTGAGAAATATTGGTATAATGGCTCATATTGATGCTGGAAAAACTACTATAACAGAGAGAGTTTTATTTTATACTGGAGTTAGTCATAAAATTGGTGAAGTTCATGATGGTGCTGCAACAATGGATTGGATGGAGCAAGAGCAAGAGAGAGGAATAACTATTACTTCAGCGGCAACTACAACTTTTTGGAAATATCCTACAAAACAGGGAAAAGTATTGGATCATTCTAATGATTATAGAATTAATATAATTGATACTCCTGGTCATGTTGATTTTACTGTTGAAGTAGAGAGATCTTTGAGAGTTCTTGATGGAGCTGTTGCATTATTTTGTGCCGTATCTGGTGTTGAGCCACAATCTGAGACTGTATGGAGACAAGCAGATAAGTATAATGTACCTAGGATATGTTTTGTTAATAAAATGGATAGAGCAGGTGCTGATTTTTTAAATGTAGTTAAGGAAATTAAAGAAAAACTTAACGCAAATCCAGTACCATTACAAATACCTATAGGTGCCGAAGAAAAGTTTAAAGGAGTAGTAGATTTAATAACTAAAGAAGCAATTATATGGAATGATGATGATCAGGGTATGAGCTATGAGGTTGTAGAAATCCCTGATGAATTAAAAGATTTGGTTGATGAATGGAGACAAAAATTGATTGAAAGTGTGGCTGAATATGATGATAATTTATTAGAGAAATTTTTTGAAGATCCTGATTCTATTACTAAAGAAGAAATGATGAGTGCAATTAGAAAGGCTGTTATTGACATGTCTTTTTCTCCTGTTATGTGTGGATCAGCATTTAAGAATAAAGGTGTTCAGGCATTACTTGATGCAGTATGTTCTTATTTACCTTCTCCTTTGGACTTACCTCCTATTACAGGATTAAATCCAGAAAATGATCAAGAGGTTGTAAGAAAACCTTCTAATCAGGAGCCTTTTTCTGCTCTTGCTTTTAAAATTGCTACTGATCCATTTGTTGGTAGGTTGTGTTTCTTTAGAGTTTATTCTGGTAAACTTAATGCTGGATCATATGTATTTAATAATAGGAATGAAAAAAAGGAAAGAATTTCACGACTTATGCAAATGCATTCAAATAAACAAAATCCTATAGATGTTGTTGAGGCTGGTGATATTTGTGCTGGTGTTGGTTTTAAAGATATTAAAACGGGAGATACATTATCAGATGAAAAATATAAAATTATTTTAGAATCAATGTCGTTTCCAGATCCAGTAATTGGCTATGCTATAGAACCTAAACAGCAGGCAGATATTGATAGGCTTGGTATAGCTATTAGTAAATTAGTGGAAGAAGATCCTACTTTAAAAGTTAATACTGATGAGGAAACAGGTCAGACTATTTTGAGAGGAATGGGAGAACTTCATTTAGAAATAATTATTGATAGATTAAGAAGAGAATTTAAAGTTGAAATTAATCAAGGTGCTCCACAAGTCGCATATAAAGAAACTTTATTAGGATCAACTAAGCATCAAGAAGTCTATAAAAAACAATCAGGAGGTAGAGGTAAGTTTGCTGATATTGTTTTTGAAATAGGACCAAAAGATGAAGATTATGTTGGAGAAGGTTTGCAATTTGTAAATCAAATTGTTGGTGGAAAAATACCAAGAGAATTCATTCCTTCAGTTGAAAAAGGGTTTAAATACGCTATGGAAAATGGACCATTAGCTGGATTTCCTATTCAAAATATGAAAGTTAGATTATATGATGGATCTTTTCATGATGTTGATTCTGACTCTTTATCTTTTGAATTAGCTTCAAGAATTGGATTTAAAGAATCTACAAAAAAAGCTAGCCCTGTACTTTTAGAACCCATAATGTCAGTTGAAGTTGTTACTCCTGATGAATTTACAGGAGGTGTAACAGGGGATTTAAATAAAAGAAGAGGAATTATGAAAGGTATGGATATGAAGGGTAATGCTAAAATAATTAAAGCAGATGTTCCGCTTTCTGAATTATTTGGTTATGTTACTGATCTAAGAACATTGAGCTCTGGTAGAGCGTCAGCTTCTTTAACTTTTTCTCATTATAATAATGTTCCAAAAAATATAGCTGAAGAAATTATTAAAAAAAATAATGGTTAATTAAACTAATAGAATATGTCACAAAAAATTAGAATAAAACTAAAATCTTTTGATCATAATCTTGTTGATAAGAGTTCAGATAAAATTGTAAAAGCAGTTAAAACTACTGGCGCTATTGTTAATGGTCCTATACCATTACCTACAAGAAAAGAAATATTTACTGTTTTAAGATCTCCGCATGTTAATAAAACTTCAAGAGAACAGTTTAAATTATGTACCTATAAAAGACTTCTTGACATATATTCTAATAGTAGTCAGACTGTTGATGCTCTTATGAAATTAGAACTCCCAAGTGGTGTTGATGTTGAAATAAAAGTATAATTTTTTTAATAATTTTAGAGGTTGATAGATCACTAGAGGTTAGAAAGATAATAATTGATAAATAAACTCTTTTTTTCGCCATTTTTTATCTAAAAAATAAGTTTTCTAATATTTGATGAGATAGCTTAAATTATTATCTTTGCACACATTTTAGGCAAAAAAAATTAATAATTAAAAGCTTTATTTGAAATGTCAGGATTAATTGGAAAAAAATTGGGTATGACAAGTATTTTTGATACTTCTGGAAGGAGTATAGGATGTACTGTAATTGAAGCTGGTCCATGTTTTGTCACCCAGATAAAGGAATCTAAGACGGATGGGTATAAATCTATCCAATTGGCTTATGATGAAAAGAAATCTAAAAAGACTACTAAAGCTCTTAAAGGTCATTTTGATACATCAAAAGTAACTCCAAAAAAGAAAATTATTGAGTTTAGAAATTTTAAAGATGAATTTAGTGATAAAGTTAAATTAGGTATGAAAATTAATATTGAGGATATCTTTAATGAAAACGAATTTCTTGATGTAACAGCAATATCTAAAGGTAAAGGATTTCAGGGGGTAGTTAAAAGACATAATTTTGGTGGTGTAGGTCAAAGTACACACGGTCAACATAATAGAAATAGACATCCTGGATCTATTGGTGCAGGATCTACTCCTTCTAGGGTTTTTAAAGGTATGAAAATGGGTGGTAGAATGGGTGGTGAAAGAATTAAAATACAAAATTTAAAAATATTAAAAATTTTATCTGATAAAAATTTAATATATGTCAGAGGATCTGTTCCTGGTTCTAATAATTCATATGTTGTTTTATCTAATTAATTTATTATGAAAGTTGATATACAAAAAACGTCTGGAAAAGTTAGTGGAAAAAAAATTACACTTTCTGATAAAATTTTTTCTATTGAACCTAATGATCATGCTATATATCTTGATGTAAAAAGTCATTTGGCAAACAAAAGACAAGGAACTAGTAAAGTAAAAGGAAGATCTGAAATAATTGGTTCAACTAGAAAAATTAAAAAACAAAAGGGAACTGGAACAGCAAGAGCTGGTAGTATAAAATCTCCTTTATTTAAGGGTGGAGGACAAATTTTTGGTCCAGAACCTAGAAATTATTTAAATAAAGTGAATAAAAAAGTTAAAAATTTAGCTAGAAAATCTGCTCTTTCTCATAAAATCAAAGAAAAATCTTTAATTATTTTAGAGAAGTTTGATTTAAAAAAACCTAGAACTAAGGATTTTATTGATATTTTATCAAATCTTTCTATTGATAATAAAAAATCATTATTCTTTTTTTCAGATTTTGATAATAATATTCATTTGTCTTCTAACAACATAAGAAATTCTATTGTGAAAAATGTTCAAGATATTAATACTTATGATATTGTTAATGCTGATAATATTGTTTTTGTTGAAGACTCTATTGAAAAACTTAATACTATTTTAAAATAATTTAGATGAAAGTACTTGTGAAACCAATATTGACTGAAAAAGCATCTTCTACAAATGAGAAAGGAATATTTGTTTTTATGGTTGATAAAAATGCAAATAAAATTCAAATTAGAAAGGCAGTTGAAAGTACTTATAATGTTAAAGTTATTAATGTTAATACGATGAATGTGTTAGGGAAATCTGTTTCAAAATTTACTAAAACAGGAATTGTAAATGGAAGGAAACCTTCTTATAAGAAAGCTATTGTTCAATTAAAAGAAGGAGAATTTATTGATTTTTATTCTCAAGTATAATTTTAAAAAATGGTAAAAAAAATAAAACCAGTTACACCAGGACTTAGATTTAGAATTGCTCCTGTATTTGATGAAATTACATCAAGTAAGCCTGAAAAATCTTTACTTAAAACTCTTAAAAAATCTGGAGGTAGAAATAGTAAAGGAAAAATGACTGTGAGAAATATAGGGGGTGGACATAAAAGAAAAATCAGATTAATAGATTTTAAAAGAATTAAAGATGGTATTGATGCTATTGTTAAATCAATTGAATATGATCCAACAAGATCAGCCAACATAGCATTAATTTATTATAAAGATGGTGTTAAAAGTTATATTATTACTCCACATGGATTAAAAGTTGGACAAGCTATAAATTCTGGTGATGATGCACCTATTGAAATTGGAAATTGTTTGTCTTTAGCTAAAATACCTTTGGGAACTATAATACATAATATAGAACTTTTTCCTGGTAAAGGTGCTTCTATAGCTAGAAGTGCTGGTTCTTATGCTCAGTTACTTGCTAAAGAAGGAAAATATGCTTCAGTAAAATTGCCATCTGGAGAAATGAGGCTTATATTGTTGACTTGTAGAGCTTCAATAGGTTCTGTTTCTAATCCTAATCATATGAACACTAGATTAGGTAAAGCTGGAAGAAATAGGTGGCTTGGAAATAGACCTAGGGTAAGGGGTGTAGCAATGAATCCAGTTGATCATCCAATGGGTGGTGGTGAAGGAAAAGCATCTGGAGGACATCCAAGGTCAAGAAAAGGTCTTTATAGTAAAGGATTAAAAACTAGAAAGAAAAATAAGTATTCTGATAAATTTATCATTACTAAAAGAAAATAAAATATTATGTCAAGATCATTAAAAAAAGGACCATATATAGATTTTAGATTAAAGAAAAAAATTGATAATGCTAATGATTCTGGTAAGAAAGGTGTAATAAAAACTTGGTCAAGAAGATCTATGATATCTCCTGACTTTGTTGGACATACATTTGCTATCCATAATGGAAATAAATTTATTCCTGTTTTTATAACAGAAAATATGGTTGGACATAAACTGGGTGAATTTTCACCTACTAGAAATTTTAGAGGTCATGTTAATAAAAAAAATAGGTAATGGAAGCTCTTGCTAAATTAAATAATGTTCCTACATCTCCTCGTAAAATGAGACTTATTGCTGATTTGATAAGAGGTAAAAAAGTAGATCTTGCTTTGAATACATTAAAGTTTGATTCTAAAGTTGGATCTAAAGGACTTGAAAAATTATTGCTTTCTGCAATTTCTAATTGGCAAGAAAAAAATAAAGATGATAAAATAGAAGATGCTAATTTATTTATTAAAGAAATTTATGTAAATGGTGGTAAAATGATTAAAAGATTGAGACCAGCACCACAAGGTCGTGCTCATAGAATTAGAAAAAGATCAAATCATGTTACTATTGTTTTAGACAGTTTAAACTTAAAAGATAAAGAGAATGGGACAAAAAGTTAATCCTACAGGTTTAAGGTTAGGGATAGTAAAAGGTTGGGAATCTAGTTGGTATGGAGGAAAAAATTTCTCTGATAAATTGGTTGAAGATCATAAGATTAGAGAATATATAATAGCTAGAATACCTAAAGGAAGCATTTCAAAAATTGTTATTGAAAGATCTCTAAAGCTATTAGAACTTACAATTCATACAGCAAGACCAGGTATTATTATTGGAAGAGGAGGATCAGAGGTTGATAAATTAAAAGGTGAATTAAAAAAAATAACCAAAAAGGATGTCCAAATTAATATTTTTGAAATAAAAAGGCCTGAAATAGATGCTAAATTGATTGGTGATTCAATAGCTCAACAGTTAAGAGCTAGGATTTCTCATAGAAGAGCAATGAAACAAGCTATAGCTTCAGCAATGAGAGTAGGAGCTAAAGGAATAAAGGTTAAAGTTTCTGGTAGAATTGGTGGAGCTGAAATGGCCAGATCTGAACAATATAAAGAAGGAAGAATTCCTTTGCATACTATTAGGGCAGATATTGATTATGCTATTTGTGAATCCAAAACAATATATGGTAAAATTGGAGTTAAGGTCTGGGTTTTTAAAGGTGAAGTTGTTGGTAAAAGGGATTTATCACTTAATATAGGAAACAAAAATTCTTTTAAATCTTAATTTATAAAGTATGTTACAGCCAAAGAGAACAAAATTTAGAAAAAAACAAAAAGGAAGAGTTAAGGGTATTGCTCAAAGAGGGCATTTAATTAATTTTGGTTCTTTTGGTATAAAATCTTTGGAACCTGGTTGGATAACTTCAAGACAATTAGAGGCAGCAAGGATAGCTGTAACTAGAAAAATGAAAAGAGAAGGTCAGGTTTGGATAAGAATTTTTCCTGATAAACCAATTACTAAAAAGCCAGCTGAAGTAAGAATGGGTAAAGGTAAAGGAGCTCCAGAATATTGGGTTGCTGTTATTAAACCAGGTACTATTATGTTTGAAGCAGGAGGTGTTACAACTAAAGTTGCAAAGGAAGCACTTCGATTAGCTGCACAAAAGTTACCGGTTAGAACAAAATTTGTTGTTAGACGAGATTACGTAGAATAAAATGAAGAATTCAGAGTTAAGAGCATTATCATTAGATGAACTCAATAAAAAGTTAATAATTGAGAAAGAAAATTTAGATAAATTGGTTTTTTCTCATGCTGTAACTCCAATTGAAAATCCAATGAAAATAAAAGTAGCTAGAAAATTTGTTGCAAGAATAAAAACAGAAATTTATCATAAAAATAAATAAAATATGGAAAGAAATTTAAGAAAACAAAGGGAAGGAGTTGTTACTAGTAATAAGATGGATAAAACTATTTCTGTTGAAGTTACCAGAAGAGTTAAACATCCTATGTATGGAAAATTTGTCGTTAAAAGTTCAAAATTGACTGCTCATGATGAGTCTAATCAGTGTAATATTGGAGATAAAGTTCGAATTATGGAAACTAGACCATTGAGTAAAAATAAAAGATGGAGATTAATTAAAGTATTAGAAAAAGTTAAATAATTATGATACAACAAGAAAGTAGATTAAAAATTGCAGATAATAGTGGAGCAAGAGAAGTTCTTTGCATTAGAGTTTTAGGAGGAACAAAAAAAAGATATGCCTCACTTGGTGACAAAATTGTTGTTACAGTTAAAAATGCAATTGCTTCAAGTTCTATTAAAAAAGGAACAGTATCAAGAGCTGTTGTAGTTAGAACTAAAAAAGAAGTAAGAAGAAAAGATGGTTCTTATATTAGATTTGAAGACAATGCTGCAATTTTATTAAATGAAAATGATGAATTAAAAGGTACTAGAGTATTTGGACCTGTTGCCAGAGAACTTAGAGAGAAAAAATTTATGAAAATAGTTTCATTAGCACCTGAGGTTTTATAATAAAAAGATATGAAGTTACATGTTAAAAAAGGAGATACGGTAATAGTTTTGTCAGGAAATAATAAGGGTAAGACGGCAAAGGTGTTAAGTGTATCACCTAAAAAATATTCTGCTATTTTAGAAGGTATAAATCTTGTAACTAGACATATTAAACCATCCGCAGATAATCCTAAAGGAGGTATTGAAAAGAAAGAAGCATCCCTACATTTAAGTAATTTAATGCTTGTAGATCCATCAAATGGGAAACCTACTAAAATTTATAGAAAAAGAAATAAAGATGGTAAAATGGAAAGGTTTTCTAAAAAATCAAATAAAATTATCAAATAATGAATAACGCAAGACTTAGAAATATATATACTGATAAAATTGTTCCTGTTTTAAAGGAAAAATTACAATATAAATCGCGGATGCAAGTTCCAAAAATTAAAAAAATCTCAATAAATCAGGGTCTTGGAGCTTCAGTCAATGATAAAAAACTTATTCAGTATGGAATTGATGAACTATCCTTAATAACAGGTCAAAAAGCTGTTGCAACAAAAGCTAAAACTTCAATTTCAAATTTTAAACTTAGAGAAGGTATGCCGATTGGTGTAAAAGTTACTTTAAGAGGAAATATTATGTATGAATTTCTTGATAGACTAATTTCTGTTGCATTACCAAGAGTTAGGGATTTTAGAGGATTAAATGATAGAGGATTTGATGGAAATGGTAATTATACTTTAGGAGTTAAAGAACAAATTATTTTTCCTGAAATAAGTATAGATAAAATAAATAAGGTTACTGGTATGAATATAACTATTGTTATAGATTCCAATAGTGATAAAGATAGTTTTGAATTATTAAAGGCTTTTGGAATGCCTTTTATTTCAAGAAATTAAATTATAAATATGGCAAAAATTAGTGTAAATGTAAGAGATCGTAAAAGAAGAAAACTTGTAGCTAAGTATTCTGCAAAAAGAAAAGAGTTAAAAGCTAATGGTGATTGGGAAGGTTTAGATAAACTTCCGAGAAATTCATCTGCTGTTAGGTTGCATAATAGATGTAGTCTTTCTGGAAGGCCAAAAGGATATATGAGAAAATTTGGAATATCTAGATTGGAATTTAGGAAAATGGCTTCAGAGGGTAAAATACCTGGAATAACTAAAGCTAGTTGGTAACTTTCATATAAATGATTAAATTTGCAAACTTTTTTAAATAAAAAATAATGAATACAGATCCAATTGCTGACTTTTTAACAAGAATACGAAATGGTATTAGTGCCAAGCATAGAATAGTTGAAATCCCTTCTTCTAATATTAAAAAAGAAATTACTAGAGTTTTGCATGAAAAAGGATTTATAACAAACTATAAGTTTGAAGACGATAGTATTCAAGGAAAAATTAAAATAGCACTTAAATATAATGCTAGAACAAAAGTATCAGCTATTGAAAAAATTGATAGAATAAGTAAGCCAGGTTTAAGAAAGTATGTTGGTATTGACAATTTACCAAGAGTAATAAATGGATTAGGTATTGCTATTTTATCAACGTCTAAAGGTGTAATTACTGATAAAGAAGCTAAGAAATTAAAAATTGGTGGTGAAGTATTATGTTATGTTTATTAAATAAATTGTATGTCTAGAATAGGTTTAAGTCCAATATTAATTCCAGAAGGTGTATCCGTTAATGTTAATGGTTCAATCATTAATATTAAAGGTCCAAAGGGAGAGTTAAATCAAAATGTTGATTCAGATTTTAAGATTAAAATTGATGAGAATATTTTAACAGTTTCTAGACCTTCTGAACAAAAAAGATATAAATCATTACATGGATTATATAGATCATTAATTAATAATTGTATTGTGGGTGTTTCTGAAGGATATGAACTAAAGTTAGAATTAGTTGGAGTTGGTTTTAAAGCATCATCTCAAGGAAATCTATTAAATATGAGTTTAGGATTTTCTCATAATATCTATTTTGATGTTCCTAAGGAAGTTAAAGTTACAACTGATTCTAAAAAAGGTAAAGCTCCAGTTATTATTCTGAACAGCATTGATAAACAGCTTATTGGTCAAATCGCAGCTAAGTTAAAATCATTTAGGCCAGTTGAACCATATAAAGGTAAAGGTGTTAAATTTGTTGGAGAATATGTTAGAAGAAAACTTGGTAAAACAGCAGCAGCTTAGATAATAATATATAATAATATGAGTTTTAATAAAGAAAAAAGAAGATTAAAAATTAGAAAAAATATCAGATCAAAACTTTCTGGTACTAATGATAAACCAAGAGTATCTATTTTTAAAAGTAATAAAGGTATATACTCTCAAATAATAGATGATAATTTAGGATTAACATTAGTTTCGTGTTCATCAAATGAAATAGGCAAGTTTGGCCAAAATAATATTGCTAATTCCAAAGAAGTTGGTGTTAAACTTGCTAAAAAAGCAACCAAAAAAGGTATTTCTAAAGTAATTTTTGATAGAAGTGGTTATTTATACCATGGTAAAATAAAGTCTTTTGCAGATGGTGCAAGAGAAGGAGGATTAATTTTTTAAAATATGAAAAATATAAAAGCAAGTGATTTAGAATTAAAAGAAAAAGTTGTTTCTATACAGAGAGTTGCTAAGGTTGTAAAGGGAGGTAGAAGATTTAGTTTTTCTGCTATTGTGGTAGTTGGTAATGAGAATGGAGTTGCGGGCTATGGATTAGGAAAAGCTAAGGAAGTTACTAATGCTATTATTAAGGGTACTGATAATGCTAAAAAGAATTTGGTTAATGTTTCTGTATTTAAAAATACAATACCTCATGAAGTTATTGGTAAATATGGTGGAGGTTTGGTATTAATGAAACCTGCTTCTCCTGGTACTGGTGTTATAGCTGGTGGTGCTATGAGAGCAGTAATGGAAAGTGCTGGAATAAAAGATGTTTTAGCTAAGTCTAAAGGTTCATCTAATCCACATAATGTTGTTAAGGCTACTTTTAATGGTTTGATGAAATTAAGAGATCCATTGACAGTTGCAAAACAGAGAGGAAAAAATATAAATCAAATTTTCAATGGCTAAAAATATAGTAAAGAAAAAAGTTATTATAACACAATTAAAAAGTACTATTTCTCAGACTTTAAGACAGAAGAGAACAATTATTGCTTTAGGTTTAGGTAAAATAAATAGATCAGTACAAAAAGTTTTATCTCCTGAGATTCAAGGTATGATTAATAAAGTTAATCATTTGGTAGAAGTTAAAAATGTAGAAAAATGAAATTACATTCTCTAAAACCTGCGAAAGGTTCATTAAAATCAAGAAAAAGAATAGCAAGGGGTCAAGGTTCTGGAAGAGGAGGTACTTCTACTAGAGGTCATAATGGTGCACAATCTAGATCTGGTTATTCTAGAAAAGCTGGTTTTGAAGGTGGACAGATGCCTCTTCAAAGAAGAGTTCCTAAATTTGGATTCAGATCACCTAATAGGATAGAAACTAAGCCAATAAATTTAGATACACTTCAAAAAATTTGTGACAAATCAAAAATAAAGGAAATTAATCCAGATTTTCTTATCAAAAATGGTTTAGCTAATAAATCTGATCTAATAAAAGTTTTAGGTAGGGGTAAGCTTATATCTAAAATAAATGTAAGTTCTCATTATTTTTCGAAGTCAGCTATTAAAAGTATTGAAAAAGTAGGTGGAAAAATCAAAAAGTTAATCAATGATTAAATTGTATTCTGTAATTAAAAATATTTTTTCAATAGACGAGTTAAGATCTCGAATTCTTACTACAGTTGGGTTTTTAATTATTTTTAGATTAGGTTCATTTGTTGTGTTGCCTGGTATTGATCCTTCTAAATTACAACAAAATGCTGGTGGAATATTTGGTTTATTAGATACTTTTTTAGGGGGTGCATTTAGCAATGCTTCAATTTTTGCATTGGGAATAATGCCATATATTTCAGCATCAATTGTAGTTCAATTACTTGGAGTAGCTTTACCATATTTTCAAAAGCTTCAAAAAGAAGGAGATAGTGGTCGTAAAAAAATGACTCAAATAACTAGATATTTGACTATTATAATAACAATTTTTCAAAGTACAGCTTATATATCAGGTACTATACCAGCAGAGGCTATTCTTGTTCAAAATAAATTTTTATTTACTTTATCATGCATTGTTATATTGACATCAGGAACTATTTTTTGTATGTGGATAGGCGAAAAAATTACTGATAAAGGTATAGGAAATGGTATATCTATGTTGATTATGATTGGGATTATTTCAAGATTTCCTGGAAGTATTGTAGCTGAAGCTCTCTCTAGAGGTATGTCTCAAGCACTATTATTTATTGTTGAAATTGGAGTGTTATTTGGGGTTGTTATGTTTACAGTAATGCTTACTCAAGCTATTAGAAGGATTCCTGTTCAATACGCTAAACAAGTAGTGGGTAGTAATCTTTATGGTGGTAAAAGACAATACCTTCCTCTAAAGGTTAATTCTTCAGGAGTTATGCCCATTATTTTTGCTCAAGCTCTTATGTTTTTACCCGCTGTAATAGGACTACAATTTGCTGAAAATTCAGATTTTTTTCAATATATTGCAACCTCTTTTTCAAATATGCAGTCATGGTTGTATAATGTAACGTTTGCAGTATTAATAATTTTGTTTACATTTTTTTATACCGCCATTACAGTTAATCCAAATAAAATGGCTGATGATATGAAAAGAAATAATGGATTTATTCCTGGAATAAAACCTGGTTCTGAAACATCTGATTTTATATCTAATGTTATGGATCGTGTTACATTACCAGGATCAATTCTACTTGCTGTAGTTGCTATTTTACCAGCTTTTGCAATGATGTTTGGTGTAAGTCAAGGATTTGCACAATTTTATGGAGGGACATCATTATTAATTATGGTTGGTGTTATTTTAGATACTTTGCAGCAAATTGAAAGTTATTTACTGATGAGACATTATGATGGAATGATGAAATCAGGTAAAGTAAAAGGAAGAAGTATTTAATTTATGGCTAAACAAAAGGCAATTGAACAAGATGGAGTTGTAACAGAAGCACTTTCAAATGCTATGTTTAGAGTTAAGTTAGAAAATGGACATATTGTAACAGCTCATATTTCAGGAAAAATGAGAATGTTTTACATTCGATTATTACCTGGTGATAAAATTAAGTTAGAAATGTCTCCTTATGATTTAACAAAAGGTAGAATAACATTTAGATATAAATAAAATGAAAGTAAAAGCATCTGTAAAAAAGAGAAGTTCTGACTGTAAAGTAATTAGAAGAAATGGAAAAGTGTATGTTATTAATAAGAAAAACCCAAGATTTAAACAAAGACAAGGATAAGATATGAGAATAGCAGGTATAGATATTCCGGACAATAAAAGGGGAGAAATAGCTCTTACATATATTTTTGGTATTGGTAATAGTTCAGCTCAAAAAATATTATTTAATGCAGGTATTGATTTAAGTAAAAAAGTAAATGATTGGTCTGAGGAAGAATCAAATAAAATAAGAAATATAATTTCTGAAAGTTATAAAATCGAAGGTGATCTTAAGTCAGAAGTTAGACTCAACATTAAAAGACTTTTAGATATTGGGTGTTATAGAGGTATAAGACATAGAATAGGATTACCTCTTAGAGGACAAAAAACTAAAAATAATTCTAGAACTAGAAAAGGAAAAAGAAAAACTGTAGCTAACAAAAAGAAAGCAATTAAATAATTTATTATTATGAATAAAAGAAAAGAAAAGTCAAAGAAAAGAGTTGTAGTTGTTACTGCAATGGGGCAAGCTCATATTAAATGTTCTTTTAATAATATAATTATATCTATAACTAATGAGTTAGGTCAGGTTATTTCATGGTCTTCTGCTGGTAAGATGGGTTTTAGAGGATCAAAAAAGAATACACCGTTTGCAGCACAGATTGCCACTGAAAATGCTGTTAAGTCAGCTTATGAACTAGGATTAAGAAAAGTGGATATTTTTATTAAAGGACCAGGATCTGGAAGAGATTCTTCTATTAGGGCAATGCAAAATACTGGTTTAGATGTAATATCAATAAATGATGTTACACCTTTACCACATAATGGATGTAGACCACCTAAAAGAAGAAGAGTTTAAATTATAAAATATGGCAAGATATAGAGGACCTAAATCAAAAATTTCTAGAAAATATGGCGAACCAATTTTTGGTGATACTAAAGCTTTAGAAAAAAAACCTCATCCTCCAGGACAACATGGAAGGGGAAGAAGAAGAAAAAAATCTGAATATGCTATTCAGCTTGCTGAAAAACAAAAAGCTAAATACTTGTATGGTATATTAGAGAGACAATTTAAGAATATGTTTGATAAAGCATCAAGAAAAAGTGGTGTTACAGGTGAAAATTTACTCCAGTTATTAGAAGCAAGATTAGATAATGTAGTATATAGACTTGGAATTGCTCAAACAAGAAGATCTGCAAGACAATTTGTTGGTCATAAACATATAACCGTTAATGATAAAATTGTAAATATTCCCTCTTTTACAGTTAAAGCAGGTGACCTTATTGCAGTTAGAGAAAAATCCAAATCATTAACTGCTATATCAGAAAGTTTATCTAATAAATCTTCATATAAATATCAATGGTTGGAATGGGATGATAAAAAATTAACTGGTAAAATGCTAATCTATCCCAATAGAGAAGCTATTCCTGAAAATATTAATGAACAATTAATTGTTGAATTATATTCTAAATAAAATATTGTATAAATAAATTTTAAAATTATGTCACTACTTTCATTTCAATTGCCTGATAAAATAGTAATGGAAAAAGCTAATGATTTTCATGGGCTATTTACTTTTAAACCTCTTCAACCAGGGTATGGTGTAACAATCGGTAATTCCGTTAGAAGGGTTCTTTTATCCTCATTAGAAGGATATGCTATTACAGGTTTAAAAATACCTGGTGTTCAACACGAATTTTCAACTATAGATGGAATTGTTGAAGACGTATCTGAAATTATTTTAAATCTTAAATCTATAAGATTTAAATGTATTTCTGAATCTCCAGATAAAAATATTTCTGTTTCTTTTAATAAAAAAGGAACTTTGACTGCTAAGGAACTTGGAAATTTTTCTAACTCTTTTGAGATATTAAATTCAGATCAAGAAATTTGTACATTAAGCAAAAATGTTAAATTTTCTATGGAATTGAATATTGAAAAAGGTAGGGGTTACGTAACTTCTGAAGAAAATAAATCTAATAGTTCAGATGTTAATTTTATCTCAATTGATTCTGTTTTTACTCCTATTATAAATGTTAAATATAATGTTGAAAATACAAGGGTAGAACAAAAGACAGATTTTGAAAAATTGGTAATTGATATTCAAACAGATGGTTCTATTCATCCTGAAGATGCTTTAAAAGGAGCTGCTCAAATACTCATAAAACATTTTTATCTATTTTCTGATAAGGATATGGAATTTGCTGAGGATGATTCTGATGAACTTGTGGTAGTTGATGAAGAATTACTTCATATGAGAAAATTACTTAAAACATCATTAAACGATTTAGATCTTTCAGTTCGTGCATTTAATTGTTTAAAAGCAGCTGATATTAAAACTTTAGGTGATTTGGTAAGTGTTGAAATTTCAGATATGATGAAATTTAGAAATTTTGGTAAAAAATCTCTTACTGAATTAGAAGAACTTGTTGATAACAAAGGTCTGAATTTTGGTATGGATTTGGAAAAGTTTAATTTAGATTAAATAGTATTAATAATGAGGCATGGTAAAAGGTTTAATCATTTAGGTAGGACATCGTCTCATCGAAAGTCAATGCTTTCTAATATGGCTTCTTCTCTTATTTTAAATAAAAAAATTGAGACGACTTTGGCAAAGGGTAAAGCATTAAGAAAATATATTGAGCCATTAATTACTAAATCTAAATCAGACACTACACATTCGAGAAGATCAGTTTTTTCTTATTTACAAAATAAGGATTCAGTAAATGAACTTTTTGGTGGAATTTCTGAAAAAATAGATGCCAGACCAGGTGGTTATACTAGGATTATAAAAACAGGTTCAAGACTTGGTGATAATGCTGATATGTGTATTATTGAATTGGTTGATTATAATAATTTAATGTTAACAGATAAACCATTAAAAGCTACAAAAACTAGAAGAAGGAGAAAGAAAAAAACGACTACTCAAGATGTTTCATTATCTAGCAAAAAATCTTCAAAATCTAGTAAAAAAAGTACTAAAAAAAATGATGAATCAAAATCAAAATAAATTTTTGTTATATTTCATTGATTTTAAAGGATTAAATTTTATTTAATCCTTTTTTTATTATTTATTTTTGATTAATAATGAGTTTTATTTCAAAATCACCTGCAATATTAGTTTTAGAAGACGGGACAGTTTTTAAAGGTAAATCTTTAGGAGAAATTGGTATAGCAACGGGTGAAATATGTTTTAATACTGGAATGACAGGATATCAAGAAATTTATACTGATCCTTCATATTTTGGACAAATAATTATAAATACATCTTCACATATTGGAAATTATGGTACAATAAATTCTGAACAGGAAAGTAATAATCTTCAAATAAATGGAGTAATTATTAATGAATATTCTGTTGTATATAGTAGATATAATGCAACTTCAAGTCTTGAAGATTATTTTTTAAAAAATAAAACTGTTGCAATTTGTGGTGTTGACACAAGAAAATTAGTAAAGTATGTTAGAGATAAGGGGGCAATGAATGCTATAATATCTAGTGAAAACTTAGATATTAATTTATTGAAACAAAAATTAAAAAAAGTTCCTTCAATGATTAACTTAGAATTATCTTCTCGAGTTACAACAAAAAAAGAATATATGTATGGTGATGAATCAGCAAAATATAAGGTTGCGGTTTTGGATTTAGGTTGTAAAAAGTCAATATTAAATAATTTTACTAATAGAAATGTGGTTTGTAAAGTATTTCCTGCTAAAACTAGTTTTAATAAAATGAATAAATGGAAGCCAAATGGATTTTTTATATCTAATGGACCTGGAGATCCTGCATCTATGGATTATGCAGTTGAAACAATTAAAAAGATATTGGAGATTAATAAACCTTTATTTGGAATATGTTTAGGCCATCAGCTTATGGCAAGAGCTTGTGATATATCTACATTTAAGCTCCATAATGGACATCGTGGCATTAATCATCCAGTTAAAAATTTAGAAACTGGAAAATCAGAAATTACATCTCAAAACCATGGTTTTTCTGTTGATTATAATGAGGTTGATAAATCAAAAAATATAAAACTTACTCATGTAAATTTAAATGATAATTCAGTTGAAGGAACTAAAATAATTGGAAAAAAAGCTTTTTCTGTTCAGTATCATCCTGAGTCAGCTCCAGGTCCTAATGATTCAAGATATTTATTTGATAATTTTATTAGGTTTTTTTAATGAGCAAAATAACGGAAATTAAATGCAGACAAATTCTTGATTCTAGAGGAAATCCTACTGTAGAAGTAGATATTTTTTCAGGAAATATTATGGGTAGAGCTTCAGTACCTTCTGGAGCATCAACAGGTATAAATGAGGCAGTAGAATTAAGAGATAATGATAGTTCTAAATATTTAGGAAAATCTGTGAATAAAGCTGTTAAAAATGTTAATTCTCTAATATCAAAAAAAATAATTGGTATGGATTGTTTTGATCAAAATTTGATTGATAAAACATTAATTGAAATGGATGGAACAACTAATAAATCTAATTTAGGTGCAAATGCAATACTAGGTATTTCTCTTGCTTCAGCTCATTTGGCATCAAAAGTTAAATCAATTCCTTTATATAAGTATTTAGGAGGAAAATCTGCTTGTTATTTACCTGTACCTATGATGAATATTATTAATGGGGGATCTCACTCAGATGCTCCTATGGCATTTCAAGAGTTTATGATTAGACCTTTAGGTGCTCCTAGTTTTAAAGAAGCACTAAGATATGGGACTGAAATATTTCATTGTTTAAAGTCAATTTTAAAAATTAATAATTTAAGCATTGCGGTTGGTGATGAAGGTGGTTTTGCCCCTAATTTAAAAAATGGCACTGAAGAAGCAATAGAAACTATTATGCTATCTATTGAAAAGGCTGGTTATAAAGTTGGAGAAGAGGTTACTATTGCTATGGACTGTGCATCATCCGAGTTTTATAATAATGGAAAATACGATTATAGAAAATTTGAAGGAGATTCTGGTGAAGTTAGAAATTCAGAAGAGCAAGTAATTTATTTAAAGGAGTTAGTTGAGAAATATTCTATTGATAGTATTGAAGATGGTTGTGATGAAAATGATTGGGAAGGTTGGAAATTATTAACAAGTGAAATAGGTAATAAATGTCAGTTAGTTGGAGATGATTTGTTTGTGACTAATATTAAATATTTAAAGAAAGGTATTAGAGAAAAAAGTGCTAATTCTATATTAATTAAACCAAATCAAATAGGTACACTTTCTGAAACAATTTCAGCAATAAATTTGGCAAAAAAAGCAGGATGGACTACTATTATTTCTCATAGATCAGGTGAAACTGAGGATACTACAATTTCAGATATAGCTGTTGGTTTAACCGTTGGACAAATAAAAACCGGATCTCTTTCACGTTCAGATAGGGTAGCTAAATATAATCAGTTGTTGAGAATAGAAGAAGATTTAGGTATAAATGCAAAATATCTAAAAAATTAAAATTATATATTTGATTTATGATTTTAGACAATTTTAAAAAACTATTTAAGAATTTTTATTTTTTATTTTTTATTTTATCCATTTTATGGATGACATTTATTGATACAAATGGGTTTTATAATAGATATAGATTATCTAAAAAGTTATCAGATTTAGAATCACAAAAGGTATTTTATACTAATGAGATTGAACAAATTTTAATGGATAAAAAATCATTTGATAATAATGATGAACTTTTAGAAAAGTATGCACGTGAAAAATATTTGATGAAAAAAGAAAGTGAAGATATTTTTTATATAATTGAAGAATAAATTAATAAGTAAGCTATGGACATTAAAAGTGAAAAATTTCTTTTTAAATATTTAAATAATTATTCTCCAACAGGTTTTGAAACTTCTGGACAAAGAATATGGTTAGATTATATGAAACCTTACATTGATGAATATATATCAGATACATATGGAACAGTTGTTGGTGTAATTAATCCTAAATCTGAGTATAAAGTTGTTATAGAAGCTCATGCTGATGAAATTTCTTGGTTTGTAAATTACATTACAGATGATGGTTATATATATGTTATAAAAAATGGGGGTTCTGATCATCAGATAGCTCCGTCTAAAAGAGTTAATATATATACAGAAAGAGGTATTGTTAAAGGTGTTTTTGGTTGGCCTGCAATTCATGTTAGAGATTCAAAGACTGAAAAAAATCCATCTTTAGAAAATATATTTATTGATGTTGGTTGTGATTCAAAAAAGGAAATTGAAAAGCTTGGTATTCATGTTGGTTGTGTAATTACTTTTGAAGATGAATTAATTCATCTTAATAAAAATTATTTGACAGGAAGGGCTTTAGATAATAGAATGGGAGGATTTATGATAGCTGAGGTAGCTAAGAGGTTAAAAGAAAACAAAAAAAACTTAGACTTTGGTCTTTATATAGTTAATTCGGTACAAGAAGAAATTGGACTTAGAGGTGCTCAAATGATAGCTGAAAGAATAAATCCAGATGTTGCAATTGTTACGGATGTGACTCATGATACACAATCACCAATGTATAATAAAAAGAAAAGTGGTGATGTGAAAGCAGGAAAAGGTCCAGCTCTTACTTATGGTCCAGCGGTACAAAATAATTTATTAAAACTTTTAATTAAATCAGCAAAATCAAATAAAATTCCATATCAACTTATTGCAACATCACGACATACTGGAACAGATACTGATGCCTTTGCTTATTCTAATGATGGTGTTGCGTCTGCTTTGATTTCTTTACCATTAAAATATATGCATACAACTGTAGAAACCGTTCATAAAAAAGACGTTGAGAATTGTATAAAGCTAATATATGAATCTGTTTTAAATATCAAAAAAAATCAAGACTTTAGGTATATTAAATAGTTTTTTTACATACGTACCCTATACTTTCTAGGTCATTCCAAAAATTTGGATATGATTTATTAACTACCTCTGGATCTCTAATTATAAGTTCTAATTTTGATGATAATGATGCGAATGACATAGCTACTCTATGATCTTTATAGGTATTTATTATTAGTTTCTTTGGTAGTTTATTATTTCTTCTTTCAAGAATCCATTCATCATTTGCTTCATAAAAATTACATCCAATTTTTTTTAGTTCTTTTTTCATTGCTATTAGCCTATCAGTTTCTTTTATTTTTAGACTTTCAAGACCTTTCAATTTTAATTTAATTTTTTTAATGGCGGCAACAACTAAAATTGTCTGAGCTAAATCTGGACAATTTTTAAAATTTATTTCTTTAGTTGATTCTAAATTTGAATTTTTAATCAATAAAATTCCATCACTTTCAAATCTGGTATAAACCCCAATATTTTTCATGATATCAGCAATTATTTTATCACCTTGAAATGAGTTTTTTCTTAATCCAACCAATTTTAAAGTTCGTATATGATCATTAACGCTTACTATACTATACCAATAACTAGCTGCTGACCAATCAGCTTCTATTTTATAAGATCCACTTAAATATTTTTGATTGGTAATTTTAATTATATTTTTATTCCATTTGTATTTAATCCCAAAATTTTTCATCAGATTTAAAGTCATCTCTACATATGGTTTACTATAAAATGGCTGTACAATTTTAATTTCTATTCCATTTTTAAGTATAGGAGCAATTAATAGTAAAGAAGAAATGTATTGACTGCTTATATTTCCTTTAATTTGAATAGAATTAATTTTTTGATTTATTTTATTTCCTATATAAATAGGAGGGTATCCTTCGTTTTTTAAATATTTTATTTTTGCTCCTATTTTATTGAGTGCATCAACAAGAATAGCTATAGGTCTTTTTTCCATTCTATTAGATCCTATAATTTTAACATTATTTCTTTTTAATGATAAAAATGATGTTAAAAACCGCATTGTTGTACCTGCATCTTCAATATTCCAAATTGAATTTGGGTTTTTATTGAGTAAATTCTTTAAAATGATGGTATCATTTGCATTGGAAAGATTATTAATATTTATTTTTTCTTTAGATAAGGCTTGTATAATTAATAGTCTATTACTTTCACTTTTTGAAGAATTTAAAGTGATTCGATTATTTTTAAATTTATTAAACTTGACTATTAAATGTTCCATTAGATGCAACTATTATAATAATTTATACTTTCATTAATAACTAATTTATTTATATTATAATTATATCCACATTTGCCAATTTTTTCAATTAATGACATTTTTATCTTATTGTTAATATTTTTTTTGTCGTGAATTATGACTTCTAATATCGATTCAATTTTATTTTTATTAATAATATTGGGGTTGTATGTTTTGGTAATAAATTTTGTTATTAAGTCCAATTCATTTTTATCTAATGTATTAGAAGTATATGATATGTATGATTCACATATAATCCCAATTGCTATTGCTTCTCCATGCAATAAATAATTATTCTTGCTCATATATATTGACTCAATTCCATGTCCAACGGTATGTCCAAAATTTAAAATTTTTCTAATGCCATTTTCTAAAGGATCTTGTTTTACAATTGATGATTTTATTTTTATTGAATGTTTTACAATATCATTCCAATCATAGTTTTTCCAATTAGTATTTAATAATCTATAGAATTCATTTTTATCTTTAATTATACAATGTTTTATAACTTCAGAAAATCCAGATTTCAGTTCTCTTATAGGAAGAGATTTTAATAGTTTAGTATCTATAAATATTTTTTTTGGATTTAAAAATACACCTACATGGTTTTTTAATTCATTAAAATTAATTCCAAGTTTACCACCAACACTTGCATCTACTTGAGATAAAAGAGTTGTTGGAATATTTATGAAGTCAATTCCTCTCATGTAGGTAGCAGCAATAAAACCACCTAAATCAGAAATAACTCCTCCTCCTAAATTTATTAATAAAGATTTTCTATCAAATTTTAACTCAGAAAGTGAATTCCATACTTTAATACATGTTTTTATATTTTTTTCTTTTTCACCAGATTTGATTATTATAATAGAATAAGGAATTTTTAAAATTTTTTTTATAATTGGTAAGCAATGTTTATTAGAATTATTATCAACTAATATTCCAATTTTAGAATAATTGTTTTTTGATAAAAAATCTATGATGTTAGATTCAATATTTGAAATTGTAATATGACTGGGAATCATATCTTAATTTTATTCTTCTTCTTATGTATTACTTTATTTTGAGCATCAATAGAAGCTAAATGAATTAATTTATATAAATTTTTGATGAAGTTTTCATCTAAATTTTTATCTTTTGCCCAATTAATTCTTGATTTGGTTATTTCATTCCATCTCTTAACTTGAAATGAAGTTAGTTCTTGTTCTTTTTTAAATTCACCGATTTTTTCAACCAAATCAATTCTTTTAGCTAATACATCAATAATTTCTTTATCGACATCATCAATATGATCTCTTAATTCATTTAAAAGATGTTTATATGTATTGTTTTTCTCATTCTTATTTTTTGTTTTTAGTTTTTTGATCATACTAGATAAAACTTTTGGAGTTACTTGCTGTTTTGCATCACTCCATGCATTATCAGGATCAATATGGGATTCAATTATTAGTCCATCATAACCAAGATCTAATGCCTTTTGAGAGGTTTCTAGGATCATTTCTCTGTTTCCACATATATGAGAAGGGTCACATATTATAGGTAATTCTGGAATATTACTTTTTAAATCAATTGCTATATTCCAAAGAGGAGCATATCTGTATCTAGAACTACCCATAGTTGAAAATCCTCTATGGATGGCTCCTATTTTATTAATTCCAACTTTATTTATTCTTTCTATAGCCCCCATCCATAGTGAAAGATCAGGATTTATAGGATTTTTTATAAAAATTGGTGTATTTGTACCTTTAATTGCATCAGCAATCTCTTGTACAGAGAAAGGATTAACAGTAGTTCTTGCACCAATCCATAATATATCTATATCATATTTAAGAGAAAGTTCTATATGATTTGTGTTTGCAACTTCAACTGTAAATTTTATATCAAGCTCTTTTTTAATTTCAGAAATCCATTTTAATGCTTCTTCTCCATTCCCTTCAAAACTTCCTGGTCGAGTTCTAGGTTTCCAAACTCCAGCTCTCATAAGATTAATTCCATAAGATTTTAATTGTTTACATGTTTCAAATAATTGATCATAAGTTTCTGCGCTACAAGGCCCAGAGATAACTAATGGATTTTTTTCAATCTTCATCCAGTTATTAATCGGCTCAATGTTTAAGTTTTTGGACATTTCTATTATATTTTTACTAAAATCTACTGAAGGAATAAACAATAGTGAGTAAAACTAACAAAAACTTATTTAATAATACAAAATTGGCCTTTTCTAATAAAAGTGATGTTGAGCTAAAAAAAGCTTATTTTCTTTTTTCTATTTTGGATTATTCATTTTTGACGAAATTAGGAAATTTTTTTTTAATGCTGGTTTTAAAAATGCATTTGCCTTTAAAGAAAGTGATTAAAAAAACTATATTTAATCACTTTTGCGGTGGAGAAACATTAGATGAATGTAAAAAAACATTTCAAATACTTTCGAAGTATAATATTTTCGCAATGCCTGAGTATTCTGTTGAAGGCGAATCTACTATTAAAGGATTTGAAAATTATAAAAATGATTCAATTGAAATTATTAATTATTTAGGACAATTAAAACTTCCTTTTATAGCAATTAAGTGTAGTGGGCTAGTATCATTGGAAACATTAGAAAAGGTTTCTAATGGAGAAATGACTTATAGTAGCCTTGAATATAAAAATTTTTATCACAGGGTTAATGAATTGTGTGAATGTGCAATAAATAATAATGTTAAGATTTTAATTGATGCAGAAGAAAGTTGGATTCAAAAAGCTATTGATGATACGGCTTTTAATTTGATGAAAAAATATAATATAAAAACTGTTAATATATTTTTAACCTATCAATGTTATAAAATTGATACTCTTAAAAATATAGAAGAGAATTATAAAATTTCTCTTAGCAATAATTATAAGTTTGGAGTGAAATTAGTCAGAGGAGCATATATGGAAAAAGAAAGATCGAGAGCTAAGGAATTTAATTATTCTAGCCCTATTCATGTTTCTAAAAAAGAGACTGACAATGAATTTGATAATTCTGTTGAATATTGTATTAACAAAATAGATTATATATCTCTTTGGATAGGTAGTCATAATGAAAAATCTTGTATTAAATTAATCGAACTTTTAAATAGTAAAAAACTTTCTAAAAATGATGAAAGAGTTTGGTTTTCTCAGCTTTATGGAATGAGTGATAATATTTCTTTTACATTAGCCAATTTGGGTTATAATGTAATTAAATTAATTCCATTTGGTCCTATTGAGAAAACTATACCATATTTGATTCGTAGAGCTAATGAGAATAGTTCTGTGAAAGGTCAAAGTAACAGGCAATATACTTTGATAAAAAATGAAATAAATAGAAGAAAAGATTTAAATTAATACCATGAGCATAAGTGAACAAGAACATCAAAGAAGGCAATCTCTAGAAGATATTATTCAATTAGGTTTAAACCCATACCCTTCAGAAATATTTGTTATTAATTCATCATCAGAAGAAATTAAAAATAATTTTGATGAAAAAAAATCAAATTTTAATGAGGTTACAATTGCTGGTAGATTGATGTCAAGGAGAATAATGGGATCTGCTTCATTTGCAGAGATTCAAGATTCTAAGGGTAGAATTCAGATTTATGTTCGAAGAGATGATATATGTCCTTCTGAGGATAAAACTTTATATAATACATTATTTAAAAAGAAGTTAGATCTTGGAGACATAATAGGTATTGAAGGGTATGTTTTTCTTACAAAGATGGGAGAAATAACTATTCATGTTACCGATTTAAAAATATTGTCTAAATCAATTAGGCCCTTACCTGTAGTAAAAGAAGTTACTGATGATAAAGGTGATAAAACAACTTATGATGCATTTAGTAATAAAGAGTTAAGGTATCGAAGAAGATATGTGGATTTAATAGTAAATCCTGAATCAAAAGATATTTTTATTAAAAGGTCTAAAATAATTAATGAAATAAGAAATATTTTAAATGAGAATAATTATTTAGAAGTTGAAACTCCAATTTTACAACCTATCTATGGTGGCGCATCTGCTAGACCATTTAAAACATATCATAATAGTTTGGATATACCTCTTTTTTTGAGAATAGCTAATGAATTATATTTAAAAAGACTTATTGTCGGAGGTTTTGATGGTGTTTTTGAATTTGGAAAAGATTTTAGAAATGAGGGAATGTCTAGATTTCATAATCCTGAATTTACTCAATGCGAGTTTTATGTTGCCTATAAAGATTATTTGTGGATGATGGATTTTGTTGAAGGTATGTTTAATAGAATTATTTTAAAAATAAATGATAGTTCTACAATTATATGTTCTGGAAATAAAATAAATTTTAAGACACCATGGAAGAGATATACTATGTATGGTGTGATTAAGAAATTTACAGGAATTGATGTATCAACAATGGATGTGAAAGAATTAATTAAAGTTTGTAAAAAATTTACAATTAAAGTTGATAAAAGTATGGGAAAGGGTAAAATTATTGATGAAATATTTGGTGTAAAATGTGAACCTAATTTAATTCAACCTACTTTTATAACTGATTATCCTATAGAGATGTCACCTTTAGCAAAAAAACATCGTTCTGAAGAAGGTTTAGTCGAAAGATTTGAATTAATCTGTAACGGTAAAGAAATTTGTAATGCTTTTTCTGAATTAAATGATCCACTTGATCAAAGAAAAAGATTTGAATATCAAGTAAAACTAGGTAATTTAGGAGATGATGAGGCAATGGTATTAGATGAAGATTACCTTACTGCATTAGAATATGGGATGCCTCCTACAGCCGGAATAGGAATTGGTATAGATAGATTAACTATGATATTAACTAATTCTGATTCAATTCAGGACGTTTTATTTTTTCCTCAAATGAAACCAGAAAATAATTAGAGATTATCAAAGAACCTACTTCTTTTTTCTAATTTCAAGTCTTGTAGAAGAGCTGATACTGCACTGATACTTAAATTATAAGATTGAAATCTACCAAAGGGAACCCAATTAAAACGTATTCTCCAACAATGAAGGTCTCTTGTTGCATTAATACTGGTTTGTGTTAACATTTTATTTTTAAAATCATATCCTGATCTCATTGATATTTTTGTTTTTTCTGATATGCTTATATCACCTGACATGGTAATTGTTTGAGTTATTATTGGATTATTATAACCTGTTTTTCTTCTATTAAGGTTATAACTCGCATTTATTGACCAAGGAACATTAAAATCTACGTATTCAGCTATATTAGAATTTATGTAATTAATTTCTCGTCTAGTGCCAAATCTAGATTCTTTTTCATCCTCTTCTTCAGGAGATTGAAAGTCTTTAGCAGAAAATCTCATACCAAGTGCCATATTAATAAATGCTAATGAACCTAAACCTTGATTATTCTTTATTGCCAGTTTATTAATCCTTCTCTGATATATTTGATTTGTTTCACTGATACTATCAAGCTTATAAGCATAAGGATCTATAGTTCCACTTAGACTTACATTGATTAATCTTTTAAAAAATGAAGTTCTTGTATTAAACCTAATAGGACTTAGTTGAAAAGAATCAGCTAAAAAATTATAATTTCCTGAAAAGGATAAATTTTCAAAGATTTTAATCTTTTTTGTTCCTGAAATTGTATCGTTTTCATCTATAACTTTCATTTCTAAATTATTTCCTATATAAAAATTTATAGATGCTGAACTTCCAATTCTAGGACTACCATATAGAAAATTTTCATATTTGCTAAGAAGTCTTGTTTCTCCTTCATTATTTATTTGAATATTTTCATAATATCCATATTTTTTTTGAGTAAAATCTGGACTGTAAGTCAGAGATATCTCAGGGGTTATTACATGTCTTATAGCTTTAATTTTTCCTTTTTTAAAGAAAACAGTACCATATATTCTTGTGGACAAAGATAGTGCAGTGTTATAAGACCATGCTCTTGAAAAACTGTTTGTAGTATCAATTTCTATACCATTTTCAACCTCATTATATGTATAATTTAATTTTTTAAGGTACCATATTTCATTATAATTAATACTTGGGCTAACAGTAAAAAATTTTAAAATATTAAAAGATGTAGAAATCGGTATTGTATGTTTTCCTCCAATTTTTGATCTATCAATTATTGTATTAATATTTTGCATATTAAAATCTACTTGTTTGTTAAATGAGTCTGATGAGTTTATAACATTGATTGAGTTTAAAGAACTAGAAGAAGAACCGTTAGTTAACTCAATTTTACCAGTAAATCTATGGCTTATGCTAATTTTTCCAAGAGCTGTTTTTCCCAATTTCCCCATATTTTTAAAGGGATAAATTCTGCTCATATTATAGCTTAGGTCTGGTAGAGTTAAATTAACCTTTTTATTTTGAACATTTTGAGAGTGTCTCAAGTTTGTGGAGATGTTAAATGGGGATCCCTTAAATGTTTTAGAGTATGAGATGCTAGAATTGAATTGAGCATTTATACTTTGATTGAAATTCGATTGTACTAAATTTTTATTTTGATTGTATGAGTTTGTTTGAAAGTTTACAGAAGATGAAAATCTACTTGATCTACCTTTTGAACTGGGAGTATGTGTCCAAGAAAATGAAAAATCATTTGATTCAAAAGGACTTTCTATTTCACCAGTTTTTGATTTATTATAATTAAATTTAAGACTTCCATTATATGCATATCTTTTTTTGTAATTTGTTGCAATCGTAGTACCATAACTTCCTTTTGAAAAAATATCTCCAGTTAATCTTAAATCAAAATAATCACTTACTGCAAAATAATAACCTCCTTCTCTAAGGTAAAAGCCTCTTCTTTTTTCTTCTCCGTAGCTAGGCATTATGATTCCAGAAACTGTTTCTTTTGGTTGTGGAAACATACCAAATATAAATCCTAATGGAGTTGGCACATTTCCAAATTTTAAATGAAATGGTCCGGATATAACTTTTTTTCCAGGAATAACTTTTAATTTTTTTGTTGCAATGTGAAAATGTGGATCTGCTAAGTTACAAGTAGTATATTTTGCATCATGAATATATAATTCATCTAATTCATTTTTTTTAACTTTTTTACCTTGCATATAGGCATCGTCAAGTTGAGTAACTATACCTGATATTATCGCTTTTTTAGAATTAAAATTGTATGTTATTTTATCTGTTTCATAAGATTGGTTATTTTCTGTAAAAATGGGTTTTCCTATTTTTAAACCAGTTGAATCTCTCATGAAGTTAGCATCGAGAGTTTGCTTATTCCAATCAATCATAATTTTATGAGCTTTTAAATTGATATTGCCATAATCAATACTAGAATTGCCATATAATTTTATTATTTGGGTCTTTAAATCATAATAAATTGAGTCTTTAGCATTATAATTGATAGTAGTTTCGATTTCACTATCGGATTTTAGTGAATCTAATTGTTTTGAAATTGTATCAGATTCATTAATAATGGTTGTGGAATTATTCTTAGTTTGACCAAATGTTAAGATTGGAAATAAAAAAAGAAAATATGTAATGATATATTTCAATTTTATTAATTTATTATTTTTTTTAATAATTTTAAAATCTAATGCAAATTTATCTTCAATAATGTTAATTATTAAAAAATGAGATATTTTAATACATTCATTTTATTAGTTTTTACACTCTTTTTAACTTCTTTTAACTCTAATTGCTATTCACAGTATAAGTTAAAAACTATAGTTATTGATCCTGGGCATGGTGGAAAAGACCCTGGTTCAATAGGAAAAAAATCATATGAAAAAAATATAACTTTACCTATTTCTTTAGAATTAGGTAGAATAATTAAAGAAAATTTACCCGGTATAAAAATAATATATACTAGAAATGATGATAGCTTTCCTTCTCTATATAAAAGAGCTGAAATAGCAAATAAAAATGATGCGGATTTATTTATTTCAATTCATTGTGATTCATTTTCAGATACTTCTGTAAATGGTTCTACAACTTTTCTTATGGGTTTAAGTAAATCTAATGCAAACTTTAATGTTGCAAAAAGAGAAAATTCTTCAATTTTTCTTGAAGAAAATTTTAAAGAAACATATAAAGATTTTAATCCAAACTCATCAGAATCTGTTATGTTGTTGAGTTTAACTCAAAAAGCAAAGATTGATAACAGTACAATTTTAGCAAATTTAATTGAGGATCAGTTTTCAAAAAGAGTAGGAATTAGGTCAAGAGGTGTTAAGCAAGATGTCTTTCAAGTATTATGGAATACTACTATGCCAAGCATATTAATTGAAACGGGTTATATAACTAATTTAGAGGAAGAAAAGAAGTTGAATAACAAAACCCATCAAGTGTATATTGCATCAGCTATATTTAGAGCAATCAGGGACTATAAGAACTATTTAGAGTCAAATTAATTAGATTTGTTCTATGAATAAAGAAATTAAAGTTGGAATAATTGGCCTTGTTGGTCTTGTATTATTTTATTTAGGATCAAATTTTTTAAAAGGAATTGATTTTTTTTCTCCTGTAAAGCAATATTATGCTGTATATAATAATGTTGATGGTTTAGTTGTAGCTAATCCAGTAATTGTAAATGGATATTCAGTCGGAAGAGTTAGTAATATAAAAATACTTCAAAGTCAAAATAATAAGATATTAGTTACTATGGATATTGATGAAGATTTGATTATTTATAAATCTAGTGTTGCCACTTTAAGTAGCAATGATTTTTTAGGAAGTAAAGCTATAATTTTATCTATTCATGATGTATTAAACCCTCTAAATGAAGGAGACACAATAATTGCAGAAGTTGATAGAGGACTTTCTGAACTTTTAGAAAAAGCTACTCCAATAACAGATAATATAAGTATAACTATAAGTAGATTAAATGATTTACTTTTTAGTCTTAAAGGAAGTGGAGATATGATTTCAAATACTTTAGAAAACTTGAATGATGTTTTAACAAATTCCAATGAATTAATAGAATCTAATAAAAGTACGATAACTAATACTCTAAATAATCTCAATGATTTGTCTAAAGATTTATCTGAAAAAATTGAAAAAATAGATCCATTATTAGATGGCGCTCAAACAATCGTTAATAAATTAAATAGTGTAGATTTTGAAAATACATTTGATCAAATTGATATCTTGATAACTTCAATTAATGATGTTTTTGATGATATAGATTCTGGAAAAGGTACTTTATCAAAGTTATTGGCTGATGATTCTTTATATAATAATCTTAATAAAACTGCATTTGATCTTGATAAATTACTTTTTCATATTAATGAAAATCCAAAACATTTTTTTGCTCCATTAGGTAAGAGTAGAAAGAAAATCGAAAGAGATTTAAAAAAACAAAAGAAAATCAATTAGTATAGGTAATAATATAACCATCAATTTCTTCAACATTTAATAGGATTTTTTTTGATAATATTTTTCCATAAATATTAAATGAATTTTTTAATTCTATAATTTTTATATCATTTTTAAAGCTTAGAAATTCACCTTTAAGTTTATATAATGATTCTTTTGCAGTCCAATAGATTGTATTTTTTTTAGTATTTTTTTTTACTTTATTTAATTCTGATTTGCTTAAAAATTTATGATTAATTTTTAAAATTTTTTTTTGAATTTTTTCTATATCAATACCACATTTTTTTTCTTCATTTAGTATTCCTGCTACATAAGGAAATGAGTGTGATATAGAAATATTTTCAGTTCTATTTTTGAGGTACGGTTTTCCAGAATCGTTTTTTATTATACCATAATATCTAATATTAAATGATTTACATAAATTTTCAATTAATATTCGAGAGGCATAAAATTCTTTTTGTTTATTAAGATTTTTAATTTTTGATTTTTCTTTTGTCATGTTTTGTAATGCAGATAATGACTCATTTATTTTCCATATAATAACTATAGAATTTTTATTTGGATAAATTGTTTTTATGATTCCCATTGAATTAATATAAAATTATTAAATAATTGTGTGATTTTTTTTTATATTAATAATATTATGGAAAATATAAATTCTGGAGATATTTCTAATAAAAAATTTAATTCTGTTTTTAGGGGTTATAATAAAAATGAAGTAAATAATTTCTTGCTTATATTATCAAAGGAATTTGAGATTTTAGAGAACGATATAATTCATTTAAAAGAAAAAATTTCTGATTATAAAAATGAATCTGATAAATTTCAAAATGTAGAAAGTTCTTTAATTTCAACTCTAAAAACAGCAGAAGATGCAAGTCTTAAAATAAATGATCAAGCTAAAAAGGATGCCGATTTGATTTTAAAGAATTCAGAATTGGAATGTGAGAAGACAATTAATAATGCAAATTTAAAGGCAGAGTCAGTTTTACATAAAGCAGAATTAGAAACAAAACAAATAATAAGTGATTCTAAAGAAGAAGTCTTAAAAATTAAAAAAGAATTTGAATCTTTAACAGCTTTAAAAAATAAATTTATTAATGAGTTAAAAAGTTTATCAAATTTAACTAATGATGCATTAAACAAATTTAATAATGATTCTAAATTTAATTATGATAATAAAATAGATGATTTAGAAAATTTTACTAATGGTTTATTAAATTCTGAAAATAATGATTCTGATGAAATTAATTCCGAGGAGAATTTGCCAAATAATGTAGAATTAGATATTGAGGTTAAAGAGGATGAGAATATTCGAGAGTTTAATGAAAGCGATGGATTGAATGTTATTATTGAGGAAGAAGATGCAGAAATTGATGATAAAGAAGAAAATATTAATGAGGAAGTAGATATAGATACTGAAGAAGAAGTTTTAGAAGAATTAGTTGAAAAAGTTGACTTGAATGATGAATTGAAAGATAATATACAGGATGAAGGTGAAGTTGAAGAGAAAAAAAATGAAAATAGTAGGGATTCTAAAGAGAATGATGAGTCAAAGAAAACAAATTCTTCATCTTTAGGAAATCAAAAATCATTTTTTGATACATTCGATGAAAATTAATAAATCACTGTTATCTCTTAATGGCTTGAAATTTAATTCAAAAATTGGTGTGTATGATTTTGAGAAGTTAAATGGTAATGAATTTATTATAAATATATCTTTGAATATAGATAATAATAATTTTGATGATCATATTAAGAGGGCTTTAGATTATGAATCAGTTTATGGAACAATCGAATTAGTAATGAATAAATCTTTTAATCTTATTGAAACTGCTGCTTATGAAATATCAAAAAATATATATGTAGAATTTGATCAAATCAGTTCATGCACTATTGAGATTATTAAATTAAAACCAAAAATTAAAGGTGAAATAAACAATTCTACCTTTTTATTGGAAACAGAAAGAGAAATTAATGGATAAATCAAAATCTTTAAAAGAGTATATATCTAAAGCTAAAATCATCATTCAAGATGATAAAAAGTTGAAAGAACTTATTGATGATGTTCTTAAAAAATTACAGAAATTGTCAAATGATAAGAAAACAACAAAGAAACTAAATTCTTATCTACGTGTCTTTATAAGATTAGTAAATGCATATTCTTCTAGAAAATATACCTATGTTCCCTGGAAAACAATTACTCTAATTGTCGCTGGATTAATCTATTTTATTTATCCTATTGATCTTATACCTGACTTTATTCCTTTGGCTGGTCTGATAGATGATATAGCATTAATTGCATGGATATATGAGTCAATAGAAGAAGATATTGATAAATTTCTTGAGTGGGAAAATAATAGTTGATGAGAGTAGTAGTTCAAAGAGTTAAAGAAGCAAGTGTATCCGTTTCAGAAAAAATAATTGGACTAATTGATCATGGTTTAGTTGTATTTGTAAGTTTTGTTGATGATGATACCATGGATGATTTGGACTGGATGTCTAAAAAAATTATCAATCTTAGGATATTTAACGATGAAGATTATAAGATGAATAATAGTCTGTTAGATGTAGATGGGAATATTCTTTTGATAAGTCAGTTCACATTACACGCATCTACAAAGAAGGGTAATAGACCCTCATTTATAAAGGCAGCAAAGCCTGATTTTGCTAATGATATGTATCAAAAGTTTATAAGAATTTTAGAAGACAAATTTGGGAGTAGTATTCAGACTGGAGCATTTGGTGCAAATATGAAGGTATGCTTGGTTAATGATGGTCCAACAACTATAATTATTGACTCGAGGGATAGGGAGTAAGTCTACAATAAAGATGATATCTAATTTTTAAAATTTACTCTTTATTATTTTTTGCATTGTCAAACCCTGGACAAGGATAGTGAACAGTACCACCGCATAAGTTAGGATTAATATTAAAGATTTAACATCACCCATAGTCTCAGGAAGGTTTAGTGCAAGTGCTATACTCAATCCACCTCTTAGACCTCCCCATGTAATTATTTTTGCGGTATTTTTTTCGAAATTCTTGAACTGAGATAGTATTACAACAGGAATTGAAACTCCGATATATCTTGCAGCTACAACTATAAAAATTACTATAACCGAAATGATAATGTAAGTTAGATTAAAACTTTCGTAGAGAAGTATAATCTCTAGCCCTATGAGGATGAAAAGTATTGCGTTTAGAGTCTCGTCAAGCAAGTGCCAAAATTTATAAACGTAATCACCCATTGCCATTTCAGAAATACCATTAACACTATCTTCCTTAACATATTTGTTTAAGTAAAGACCTAGAATTACAACTCCTAGAGGACCTGATAGATGGAATCTAGTAGCTATAACTGAAACAAGCAAAACCATAGATAGTGTTATTAAAACTTCTAATTGTACATGTTCATTTTCTATATATCTTACAAGTTTTAATCCTAAATACCCAATTAATGCTCCAAGTGCTAAACCTCCAATTACTTCTGTGAAAAATAAAGAACCTATAGATTGAACTGTTATCGCATCTCCTGAAGTTTTAATTCCTAAAAGAGTAAGGAATACTACAACACCAATACCATCATTAAATAGTGACTCTCCTGCAATTCTTGTTTCAGTTTCTGGTGATAAATTCATTTTCTTTACAATGGATAATACGGCAATAGGATCGGTAGGAGCAATTAGTGAACCAAACAAAAGACAGTCTATGTATGTTATGTCTAATGAAGATAATCCAAATATTGGTTGGGATATCAAAAAGAAAGTAAGTCCTCCTACAACATATGTGGAAAATAAGACACCAAATGATGCAAGTAATAAAATGGTGATTTTGTCTTTTCTTAATTGATGAACATTAATTGAAATAGATCCAGCAAATAAAAAAAATGGTAGCATAACATTCAATAGAACAAAATTAAAATCAAAACTTTCTGTAATAGTATATGCTAGATTTAGCATAGATGGAAAAAAATATCCAATTAACAATATACTTATAGATAATGCTATAGCTAGTATCATAAGTCCTATGGTCATAGGAAGTTTTAGTATTCTTAAATTTATAATAGAAAATAGGGATGCGAGAATTAGAAGAATTGTACTTAATTCGAGAACATCAAATTTTTTATTCTCAATAAGCGAAAATGTTTGATTAACTTCTTCCATTTATAAAAATACTTTTAACTATTAATATTTTATGTTAAAATAGCTATAAATTTAGTAATGCTTATAAAAGAAGTTAGAAAATTTTTTTTGCAAAAATTAGGTTAGTTGTGAAACTCAGAAGAAAACTTGGATAAGTAGTTTCTGTCACACCCTTTTGGTTTCTTCTCGTATACATATCCCAGAAAAATTACAATAATTTTAATTTATCATTATCTAAATATGGTATTAAGTCATATTTATCAATTTGAGAGCAGAATTTAATATCTATTAAATTATCATTACTTGATAGTCTTTTTGCGTGAGAAGATTTTTTTATGATATTAAAAATATCATCTTTATTAGATTCATATAAATTTTTAGCTATTATAGTTGAATCGGATTCAGAAGTGTAGTTAGAGATAGATGAAATAATAGCTCCAGCAAATAAAGTATCTTCTAAATTAATAGATCCTTGCCATCCAGAACATAAGAGAAGAATATCATCACTTTGTTTATCTAAATAATTTACTATTGATGTTAGATTTAAGAAAGAACCAATTAAAGTCATTTTTGATTTTCTGGTTTTTAATATAGTTTTAGTCCCATTACTAGTAGCAATTGCAATTTTTTTATTTTTAAAATCTTTTTCTAAAATTTTAGAAGGAGAGTTACCAAAGTCAAATCCTTTAACTTTTTTTCCCATTCTTTCGGCCATAATCACATATCCTTTATTCTTATACCCTTTACATTCATCTAATGTCTCAATTGGTATTATTGAGGTAGCCTTTTTTGAAAAAAGTGTCACGATAGTACTTGTAGCTCTTAGTATATCTATTACTACTATTATTTTATTTGATAACTTATAATTTATAATGCTATTAGGAGTGTAGCATACCTCAATATTTTTCATATAAATGGAGTTTTTGATAATTTTCCTTCAATTTTTTTATTTCTTATTTCAATAAAAATAGATTTTTTGTAATCTATCTCACTAAATTTTATAAAACCTAAGCCAATAGTTTTACCTGTTGAAGGAGATATAGATCCACTTGTAACAGTTCCAATTTTGTTTCCGTTAGAATTAAATATTTTATATCCTGACCTTGGTATCCTTTTTTCTATTAATGTAAATCCAATTAATTTTTTTGAAGGATTATTTTCTCTGTCCGAATCAATGGTATTTTTACCAATATAATCTACATTTTTTTTACATATCCAGTCTAATCCAGCTTCTATGGGATTTATTTGATCATTAATATCACTTCCATGGAGACAGTATCCCATTTCTAATCTTAAAGTATCTCTAGCACCTAAACCTATTGGTTTAAGATTATATTTTTTGCCAACTTGAATTATTTTATTCCATAATTTTGTTGCGTCTTTATTACTTACATACAGTTCGAATCCACCAGCACCTGTATATCCTGTAGCAGAGATAATAATATTTTTTATGTTTGAAATTTTATCAATTATAAAATTATAAAATTTTATAGCTGATAAATCTGCATTAGAAATTGTATTTAGAAGAGAACTTGCTTTTGGCCCTTGTACTGCCAGTAAAGAAATACTATTTGATATATTTTCTATTTTAGCTTTATATGAATTATGTTTTTTTAGCCAATTAAGATCTTTTTTCATGTTGGATGCATTAACAACGAGCATGTATTTATTAATACTTAAACAATAGACAATTAAATCATCAATTATTCCACCATTTTCATTAGTAAGACTAGAGTACTGTGCATTTCCAACTTTTAATTTTTCTATATTATTAGATGTTATTTTTTGTAGGAATTTAATTGACTCAATTCCACTCACAATAAATTCTCCCATATGTGAAACGTCAAAAATTCCCACATTATTTCTAACACAATTATGTTCATCAGCGATGGAAGTATACCATATGGGCATATTATAACCAGCAAAAGGGACCATTTTGGCACCAGCAGATATATGATATTTTTCGTTTTGTAATTTTTTAGAATTCATATTTTTTCAAATATAATACTTAATGGATTTTATTATAATTAAGATAGTCTAAATGATTTCCTGTGATAGCTTGATATTCCAAATTTTTTTATAGCTTCTTTATGTTTTCTAGTTGGATAACCAAAGTTAGTTTCCCAAGAATAGATTCCAAATTTTTTTGCTTTATTAAACATAAAATTATCTCTATAGTTTTTTGCTATTATTGATGCTGCAGCAATACTTAGATATTTATTATCCCCTTGAATTATACAAGTGTGTTTAATTTTTTTGTAGGGTTTGAATTTATTACCATCTATAATTAGGTAATTAGGTTTTATTTTTAATTTTTTTATTGCATTGTGCATTGCTAAAATTGATGCATTTAATATATTTATTTTATCTATTTTTTTATTATTGACAATTCCAATTGACCAATCGATAGCATTATTTTTAATTTCTATTTCTAATATTTTTCTTTTTTTTACACTAATTTTTTTTGAGTCTTTTATGTTATTATTTTTATAATTCTTAGGTAAAATAACTGCAGCAGCAATTACTGGACCTGCTAAACATCCACGACCTACTTCATCACATCCTGCCTCATAAATTTTTTCTTGATAAAAAGATTTTAACATTTTTTAATAATTAATATCATTTAATAAAACAATTATTTTTGAATCTTGTCGTCTAATATATTGTAATGGATAAGGTAACAAAAATTAATAAAATGAAAAAATCAATCCTATTAAGTCTATTAATTATGTTTTCTTTTTTTTCTCAGAATTTATTTTCACAGGATAGAAAAAAAATGAATGATGGTAGAAGAGAAAGAATGGAAATTGTGAAGAAAAGAATGGATAATAAAGATGTTAAAAAAAATCCTATAGAAATATTGCAATTAAATGAAAATCAAAAAAATGAGTTTCAAAAAATTCAAACAAAATATCGTGAATCTTTCAGTAATTCCAAAAATTTTTTAAAAAAGAAACGTTTAGAATTAGAACTTGAAAAAATGAATGAAAATTTTAATCAATCGAAGATTGATAACCTATTTGATGAAATTTCAATAATTGTAGCTGATATAAAAAAGATGACATTTAAAAAAGACAATGATATAAAATCGATTTTAAGTAAAGATCAGATAGTAATGTTTGAGAGGTTAACGAAAAGAAGAGAAATGATTGGAAAAAGAAATTAGTAATAGTTTAGTTTAATTGAATCAAGGTATGGTTAGTGATTTACAATCATATTAGTTTAGGTGAATTTTAACAACAATTCATTTCAAAAAGCCCGATTTCTCGGGCTTTTTTTATATTTGCAATCTGATGAAAATAGGTTCTCATATTAAAAAAAATTTATTTCTTTCATTCCCAATAATGCTTAGTCAGTTAGGACATATAACTGTGGGTGTAGTTGATAGTATAATGGTAGGTAAAATAGGAGTTACTCAATTAGCTGCTGTTTCATTATCCAATTCACTATTTGGATTTATTTTACTGTTTTGTATTGGTCTTTCTTACGGGATTACACCATTAATTTCATCAGCAAATAATAACCAGAAGTATATATCTAGAATTTTTTTTCATGGAATAATAATGAATATGATTTTTACAATCTTTTTGATTTTATTGGTTATTAATTTAAAAAATTATCTTTTGTTTCTGGGGCAGGATAGTGCGGTACTTAACTATACTTTTCCTTATTTAGATTTAATTTGTATATCATTAATTCCTTTAATTTTATTTCAAACATTTAAACAATTTATTGAAGGTTTGGGTTTTACCAAACCAGCAATGTATATATCAATTTTTTCAAATGTTATTAATATAATATTAAATTTCATTTTAATTTTTGGAATGTTTGGTTTTCCTCGTTTAGAAATCATTGGCGCAGCTTATGCTACATTAATAAGTAGAATATTGATGTTTATTTTGATTTTTTTCTATTGTTTAATAAGTAAGAGATTTAGTAAATACATTGTGAATGTTAAATTGTTATTTAATATAAGCTCTTTTAAAAAAATATTCAGCATAGGTTTTCCTTCTGGATTGCAGTACATTTTTGAAGTAGGGGCTTTCAGTGTGGCAACAATTATGATTGGTTCAATTGGAGCAAATGCTTTAGCTGCGCATCAGATTGCGTTAAATTTAGCAAGTATTACGTATATGATTGCTTCAGGAATAAGTTCTGCAGCAATGATTTCTTTGGGTTATTATTATGGTAAGAATGATATTTTAGAGCTTAGAAAATCAGGATATTCTAATTTTTATCTGGCCTTAATTTTAATGACTATTTCTGGTTTAATTTTTATTCTTTTTAGAAATTTATTGCCTCAGTTATATGTTAGTGATTTAGCTGTAATTGAAATAGCTTCCATTTTGCTTATTATTGCTGGACTATTTCAAATTCCTGATGGTATACAAGCTGTTGGATTAGGT
>JAPYTU010000038.1:12187-14074 GCA_029940715.1 Cytophagales bacterium | reverse complement strand
TTGATAAAATTAGGGATACTGCATCTTCTCACGATAGAATTTTTATTATTGAAGTAATGGGAAGAAACTCAGGAAATCTAGCTCTAGAAGCAGGTATTTCAAGTGGTGCTGAAATGATATTAATTCCTGAAATTAATTTAGAAATCGATACAGTTATTTCTAATATTTCAAAAATAAATAAGAAAAAAAAATCTATCATTATTATCTATGCTGAAGGTTGTAATTACGGAGCTGCTTATGAATTTGCAAACATTATTGAAAATAAAATTAAAAATTCGAATGTTAGATATTCAATACTTGGACACATACAAAGAGGAGGAATACCTGTTCCAAGTGATAGAATCTTAGGTTCAATATTAGGATATAAAGCTATTGAAATATTATTAAAAGGTGAATCAAAAAAAATGATTGGTTATAAAAATATGGATTATAATATTATTTCTCTTAAAGATTCAATTAGAAAAAGTAAAAACATTGATAAAAAACTCTACGAAATAGCTGAAATTATATCTAAACAATAATTTTTTTTACATACTCAAAAATAGAATTATCTATCTTCTCAAACCATTTAATATCTCTATCTCTTTTAAACCAAGTCATTTGTTTTTTTGCGTATTTTTTTGTATTTCTTTTTATTAAATCAATAGCTTCTTTTTCTGATATTTTATTATCAAAAAAATCAAATAATTCCTTATAACCTACCGTTTGTAAAGAATTTAAATTCTTAAAATCAACTAAATTTAACGCTTCATCAATCAATCCATTATTAATCATCAAATCAACCCTAGAATTAATACTTTCATAAAGTATTTTTCTTGGAGGATTTAGTCCAATTTTTATTAAGTGAAAATTATTTTTTTGTTGTTTTTTCATTAAGAAAGAAGAAAATGGTTTTTTTGTATATATGCATACTTCTAAAGCACGCAATATTCTTTGAGGATTATTCAAATCAATAACATTATAATGTTTTATATCAAATTGTTTTAATAAATTTTGAATGTAGTTTAAACCATTTATTTTATAATATTCTCTTACTTTATTTCTTAATTCATAAGGTACTTTTGGAACATCATCTATTCCATTACAAACAACATCAATAAACAAACCTGAGCCTCCAACAAGTACTGCATAATTATTCTTTTTAAAACAATTAATCAACACAGAATCTACTTCAATTTTATATTTTCCAACAGAATAATTATTATGAATAGATAAATTATTTATAAAATGATGTTTTGCTTTAGATAACTCTACCTTATTTGGTTTGGCTGTACCAATTTCCAATTCTTTATAAAATTGCCTAGAATCTGCAGATAATATTTCAGCATCGTATAAATTAGCAATATCTATACTTAACTTTGTTTTACCACTAGCAGTTGGACCTACTAAAACTATTAAATATTTTTTATCTATATTCAAGAATTAAAATTATGAGTTTAAAAATTACAAAAAAATTCCAACTAAAATTAGAAAATATTTTAGAATCCCAAGAATACAAAATTAGATTTGAAAAAGGTAATTTTAAGTGCGGTTATTGTATTATAAAAGATAAAAAAGTAGCTATAATTAACAAATACTTCAGTTTGGAAGGAAAAATTAATGCTTTAATAGAAATTATTAAATCCATTGAAATTTCTAAAAAATTATGCACTAAAAATGATATTATAATTCTTAAAAAAATAGATACTATTGAAAATTAAATTTTTAGGAACGGGAACTTCTCAAGGAATACCTGTTATAGGATGTGAATGTAATATTTGTACATCAAAAAACAGAAAAGATATTCGACTAAGATCATCAATTTATATAAATCATAAAAATCTAAATTTCATTATAGATACTGGACCTGATTTTAGACAACAAGTTTTAAATAATAACATCAAAAAA
>JAPYTU010000038.1:0-12087 GCA_029940715.1 Cytophagales bacterium | reverse complement strand
TATATAACTGATGCAAACTTTATTTCTAATATAGAGTTAAGTAAAATTAACAACAGCAAAATATTGGTATTAAACTGTTTACAAATTGATAAACATATTTCACACTTTAATTTAGAAGAAGCAATTAATGTTGTTAAAAAATTAAAAATTAAAAAGGTATATTTTACTCATATTTCTCATAATTTAGGAAAGCACAATAAAATAAATAAACTTTTACCAAAAAATATTTCTTTAGCATATGATGGTCTACAAATTGATTTATAAAAGGCCTAACTAACTATATTCACTTTCATCATATTAGTATGAGTTTCCCAATGTTCTGGCATAGCAGCTGTTACTATATATTTATCTTCTTTTTTCAAATGGTTATTTTTGACTAATAGATTTTCAATGTTCTCAAGTGTTAAATCAATATTTTCTGTTTTATCATAAAATATGCACCTAACACCCCAAACTATATTCATAATATTACCTAAATTTTTGTCATTAGTAACAATAAATATTTTAGCTTTTGGCCTATTACCAGATACCCTAAATGCAGTAAACCCACTTTTTGTCATAGATACAATTGCTTTAGCATTAATTTGTTTTGAAAGCCGACAAGCAGCAGTTATTAAACTTTCATTTACCCTGCCTTTTAAATGTTTATTTTTTTTAAAATTATAATAGATTTCAGAACTGTTTCTTTCAACAGAACTTATTATTTTTTCCATACTTTTAACAGCAATAATTGGATAATTCCCTGTTGCTGATTCTGCAGAAAGCATAACTGCATCTGCTCCATCAAGTACAGCATTTGCTACATCATTTGACTCCGCTCTAGTTGGAGTTTTTTGTTCTACCATACTCTCAAGCATTTGCGTAGCTATAATTACAGGTTTATATGCTTTATTACATTTATCAACAATCTTTTTTTGATATATGGGCACAGATTCCATAGGCATTTCTACACCTAAATCACCTCTTGCAACCATCAATCCATCTGATGCTTTAATTATTTTATTAATATTTTTTATTGCTTGTGGTTTTTCAATTTTAGCAATTATTCTAGTCTCTTTTCCCCTCTCCTTAATCATTTTTCTTAATAACTTAATATCTTTTTCAGATCGCACAAACGATAATGCAATCCAATCAACATCATTATCTAATCCAAAATCCAAATCTTCAATATCCTTTTCTGTAATAGATGATAAAGAAATATTACTTTCGGGAAAATTAATACCTTTTCTAGATAATAATATTCCACCCCTGATAATCTTAGTTAAAACTTCATTTTTAGTAGAACTTATTACCCTTAACTCTATCTTACCATCATCAATAAGTATTTTCTCATTAGATTTAATATCATATAAAATATCATTATCTATTGAAATAACTCTAGAATCACCAACAACATTTTTAGAAACAATTTTTAATTCTTCATTATCTTTTAACTCAATAGAATCATTTAATATTTCACCTATTCTAATTTTAGGTCCTTGTAAATCTTGAAGTATGCAGATAGGTATCTGCAGCTCTTTACTAATTTTTCTAACATTCTTTATAATTTGTTTATGAAATTCTTTTTCACCATGAGAAAAATTTAATCTAACAACATCAACCCCAGCCATTACCATTTCTTTTAAAATGTTAATATCAGAAGAAGATGGGCCAATTGTTGCTATTATTTTTGTTTTATTATAAAAAATATTTTTCATATAAAAAGCATGTATTTTTCTTTCAATTTATTTACATCAACAAAATTAGCAAATTGAATACCATTATCTCTTTTTAATTCATTAATTATATTAAAAGACTCAAATTCAAAAAAATTGACAGAAAACTGAAGCAAATAATCAAATTTTGATAATTTAGAAATAAAATGTGACTTTACATTTTCTTTATTATTAAGCCTATTTGTTAATAGTCTTATATACTTCTTTTTATCTTTAAAATTTAAACATGAAACACTTATTGATTGATTATTTATCAATTTTATTAAAATGTTATCATTTTTTTTTAAATTAATATTTAACAAATTATTTAATATCCAAGCTATTTTATATTCTTTTAAATCAGATACAATACCAACAACTTTAAAATTATCTGCATAAAATTCAATTTTTGATTTCTTAATGTTCAATATTATTAATTTATAATTAAAGTATATACTAAGTTATATAGTTTGAGAATTGAAAAAAAAATTTATTTTTGCAGAGTAATAAAAATAAACTTCTATGGAAAAAATTGAAAAAAAAGTAAAAGAAATTATAATTGACAAATTAGGAATTGAAGAATCAGAAATTACTGATTCCGCTAGCTTTACAAATGATTTAGGTGCTGATTCGTTAGACACCGTTGAATTAATTATGGAATTTGAAAAAGAATTCAATGTTTCTATTCCTGATGAAGACGCAGAAAAAATTGGTACTGTAAGCCAAGCAATCTCATATTTAAAAGAAAACGTTAGTTAAACGTAAATAAAATAATCATTCATCTAACTAAGATGAGTAAAAAAAGAGTAGTAATAACGGGAATGGGAGCAATAACTCCCATTGGTAATAATCTTAAAGAATATAATCACTCATTATTTAATGGGATAAGTGGTTGTAAGCCTATTACAAAATTTGACGCATCAAAATTTAAAACAAGATTTGCGTGTGAGCTTAAAAACTATGATCCTTTAAACTATTTTGATAAAAAAGAATCTAGGAAAATGGATTCTTTTTCACAATATGGATTAATTGTTGCTGAAGAAGCTCTTCAAGATTCTGGCATAGATTTAAACAAAATAGATAAAAATAAATTTGGAGTTATTTGGGGATCTGGTGTAGGTGGAATTGAAACATTCCAAAATGAACTCATAAATTTTAGTGAAAATAATAAAAATCCTAGATTTAATCCTTTTTTTATACCCAAACTAATTTCTGACATATGCCCAGGTCTAATTGCAATAAAATATGGTTTAAAAGGACCTAATTTTGCTACAGTTTCAGCATGTGCATCTGCATCAAATGCAATTATAGATTCTTATCATTATATTAAATCAGGAACTGCAGACATAATAATTACTGGAGGATCTGAAGCGGCTGTTAATGAAACTGGTATTGGAGGATTTAATGCCTTAAAAGCTCTTTCTGTGAGAAATGATTCTCCCGAAACAGCATCAAGACCATTTGACAAAAAAAGAGATGGATTTGTTTTAGGTGAAGGTGGTGGTGGTCTAATATTAGAAAATTATGATCATGCAATTAAACGAAATGCTAAAATTTATGCTGAAATAATTGGTTTTGGAATGTCTTGTGATGCTCACCATATAACAGCACCACATCCAGATGGTGAAGGAGCTAGACTAGCTATGAATAATGCTATTAATAATGCAAACATTAAAAAAGAAGAAATTGATTATATAAACGTACATGGAACATCAACCCCTCTAGGAGATAAAAGTGAAATATTTGCTATAGAAAATGTTTTTAACGAACATGCATACAATGTAAATATAAGTTCAACTAAATCTATGACAGGACACCTTTTAGGAGCTGCTGGAGGAATAGAATCTATTGCATCAATTATTTCAATAAATGGAGGATTTGTTCCACCTACTATAAATCATTTTAATAACGATGAAGAATTTAATCCTAAATTAAATCTTACTCTTAACAAAACCCAAAAGAGAGATATTAATATTGCAATTAGTAATACATTTGGATTTGGAGGGCATAATACCTCAATAATTTTTAAAAAAATAAATTTATAGTGAACATTTTTTTTAAAAATAAAGAAGATTTAAAATTAATTAATGCAGTAAAGTTTATTCTAGGTTATAAACCAAAAAAAATTCAATTATATAAGCTTGCCTTATTACATAAATCTAATAATTCCGAAGAATCAAATGAAAGATTAGAGTATCTAGGAGATGCAGTCTTAGGATTAATTGTTGCAAATTATTTATTTAAATTATATCCTTATAAAGATGAAGGATTTCTTACCAAAATAAGATCAAAAATTGTAAGTAGGGATTCACTAAATAATCTTGGAAGAAAAATTGGAATCAAAGAACTAATAAATCTTCAAAAAGCAAAAAAAAAATCTTATGAATCAGTATATGGTGATGCTGTAGAAGCTTTAATTGGAGCTTGTTACATAGAAAACGGATTTGATTTTTGTACAAAAAAAGTTATTAATAATATATTAGTTCCTTATTACGATTTAGATTCCTTAACAAGTCAAACTCATAATTTTAAAAGTAAAATTTTAGAATGGGCACAAAAAGAAAAAATGAAAATTAGTTTTATTGTTGAAAAGAGTACAAAATCAGATAAGTTTTCACAATTTAAATCCATTTTGTACCTTAATAGTAAAAAACTTTCTGAAGGTTATGGAAAAAGTAAAAAAAATGCAGAAAAAGATGCTTCTAGAAATGCTTGTGATAAACTTGAGTTAGTGTAATTTTGTATAAGTAAAACATAACTTTATACAAACTTTGAACATAAAAATTGCTAGCTCTAATTTAAATCAAATACCCTTAGACTGGGATAAAAATTATTCTAATATTAAAACAAGTATTTTAGAATCAATAAAAAATAAAGTTAAAGTTCTATGTTTACCTGAATTATCAATCACGGGATATGGTTGTCAGGATTTGTTTTTCACTAATTGGGTCATTGAAAAAGCAAAATTAGAATTAATTAAAATTCAAAAGTTATGTAATCAAATTACAGTTATTGTAGGACTTCCTCTTCATTATAAAAACAAAACATACAATACTTGCTGTATAATAAATAATAAAGAAATTAAAAGTTTTTTTGTAAAAAGCAATCTTCCAAACGATGGAATCCACTATGAAAAAAGATGGTTTGATCCTTGGAATTTAGGAGAAAAAAAAGAAATATTTTTTAATGGAAATAAAGTACCAATAGGTACAATTCAATATGAATACAATAAAGATTTAACAATTGGTTTTGAAATTTGTAGAGATTCATGGGATAAAGAAAGACCTGCAAATTTTATAAAAATAAATAAAAAACACTTATTAATTTTAAACCCCATAGCTAGTCACTATGCATTTAAAAAGTTTGACTTTAGAAAAAATCAAGTAATAGATAGCTCAAAAAAATATGATTGCACATATATCTCTTGCAACCTTTTAGGAAATGAATCTGGAAAATCAATTTTTGAAGGCGATACTATCCTTGCTCAAAAAGGAAAACTTCTTCATATAAGCAAAAGATTTTCATTTAAAAATGTTATTAGTAATATCTATGATATAGATTTAGAAAAGACATCAACAAAATTTGTTGATTCAAAAACAAATATTTTTGAAGAATTTATTAATGCAGCATCTCTTGCTCTATTTGATTATAATATTAAAAGTAAATGCAATGGTTTCACGGTCTCTTTAAGTGGTGGAGCAGATTCATCATGTACAGTAATATTAGTTTATGAGATGATTAGAAGAGCAATGCTTGAACTTGGTGAAAAAGGAGTTATTAAAAAGCTAAATTTAAAAAATCTTCAAAAAGATTATTATTCGATAAATACAATAATGAAAAATATACTTATTACTGTTTACCAAAAATCTAAAAACTCATCTTTAGCTACTGAATTATCAGCCAAAAAACTAGCTCAATTCATATCATCTACTCATTTTAAATGGTCTATAAATGAAGAAGTAAAAAGTATTATTAATAAAATTTCAAAAGCTACTAATAAAAAATACAATTGGGAAAATGATAACATAGCATTACAAAATGTTCAAGCAAGAGTACGATCTCCTTTTATATGGTTTATTGCTAATACAAATAATAGGATTCTTCTATCAACCTCAAATAGAAGTGAAAGTGCTGTTGGATATTCAACGATGGATGGAGATACAAGTGGATCAGTATCTCCTATTGCAGGAATTGATAAGGTATTTATTAAAAAATTACTTATTTACCTAAAGGAAAAATATAATTACAACTGTTTAAATAATGTATTAAATCTTGAACCAAGTGCCGAGTTAAAACCTAAAAAATTTAACCAAAAAGATGAAGATGATCTTATGCCTTATTCTATTTTATCAAGAATTGAAAGGTATGCAATTAAAGAAAGGTTGAGTCCAAAAAATATTTATGATAAAATTAAAAAAGAAAAAATATATACGGATAATAAACTAAAAAAGTACATAAAAAAATTTTTTAACCTTCTAGGAAAAAATCAATGGAAAAGAGAAAGAACTGCACCTAGCTTTCACTTTGACGATTATAGTCTTGATGCATCAACATGGTATAGATTTCCAATATTATCCAGTAATTTTAAGCAAGAAATAGAAGAATTATAAACTACTTTAGTGGATCATTACCACTTCCACCCCATGGATGACATCTTAATATTCTTTTTATACCCAAAAAAGTTCCATAAAAAAAACCATACTTTAAAATTGCTTGTTTAGAATACTCTGAACATGTAGGTTCAAACCTACAAGATCGTGGAAAAATTGGTGAAATTAAATACTGATAAAACAAAATAGGTACTATAAATAATTTCCTAATATTCATTGATTAAATAATATATTTACACTTTATAAAAATAATGAAAAATATTATAATTCTATCTTTATTACTTCTCACTATATTTATTAATTTCAATAAGCTTTTAGCAAAATCAGATACAACTTCAATTGATAATTTAAAATTAAATCAATCATCAAATATAATAATTGATAAAATTAAAATATTGGGAAATAATAAAACTAAAGAAAATATAATTCTTCGTGAATTAACTCTTAAAGAAGGCATTATAATATCTAAAGATAAATTTATTTCTACTATAGAAGAAGACAAAAGAAAAGTTATAAATACAAATCTTTTCTATGAAGTAGAATTTAAAATAGAAATAATTAAAGAAAATCACGTAATTATAATAATAAATGTACTTGAATCTATTTATTGGATACCAATTATAATTTTTGAACTTTCTGATAGAAATTTTAACGATTGGTGGGAAAACTTTAATCATGAATTTAATAGAATAAACTATGGATTAGGATTTGCTCATTATAATATCAGTGGAAGAGCTGATGAATTTGAAGTATTATTAAGGTTGGGTTTTATTAAACAATTTCAAACTTCTTACTATATACCATATATAACAAAAAAACAAAAAGGAGGTCTTTATATTGGATTTGATTATACAGACTACAATCATTTAGAATACAATTCAATTAATTATATTCCTATTTTTTATCAATCAAAAAACTCATTATTAAAAGAATTTTCAACATCAATAGAATATTCTCATAGGGAGTCATTCTATAATTATCATTATTTTGAACTAGAGTATAATAATATTATTTTGAATGATACATTATCACTTATAAATGACAATTATTTTTATGGAAATAGAATAAAAAATTCATTTAATATAAATTACGAATTTGATAGAGATTTTAGAGATATTAAAAACTACCCATTAAATGGATTTCGATTAAATGTTCAAATTGAAAAGACTGGAATAGGTATTTTTAATGATATAAAAAAATGGAAAGCAAGTATCTATTACTCAAAATATTTTGAATTTAAAAAACAATTTTATTACTCTTTTAATCTATCATCATATTTTAGTAGTAAAAATCAACCATATTATCTTTATGAAAATACTGATCAATTAAGAGGTTATGAAAAATACTTAATTCATGGCCATTCAAACTTCATTTATAAAAATACATTCAAAAAAAGAATTGCTTCTAAAAATTTTAATATAGAAAAAATGGAATTCAGAAAATTTAAAAACATTCCTATAAACATTTATTTAAAAATGTTTTTTGACTCTGGGTATGTATGGGAATATTCTAATAAACAACACCCTATCAATCTAAACAACAAATATCTTCACAGTTTTGGTGTAGGTCTTGATTTAGTAACTATTAAAAATTTATCCATTACAACTGAATTATCAAGAAATTCAAATAAAGAACTGAATTTTTCTATTAATTTAGGGGCTGATTTTTAATTATGAATACAGTAGCATTTCACACATTTGGATGTAAACTTAACTTTTCTGAAACATCAACTATAGAAAGAAAATTCAAACAGAAAGGATATAAAAAAATTCCTATAAATGATAATCCAAACAAAGTAATTATAAACACATGCTCAGTCACTGAAAATGCTGATAAAAAATGTAAAGAATTAATAAAAAAAATTAAAAATAAATCCCCAAAAACAGAAATAGATATAATTGGATGTTATGCACAATTAAAACCTAAAGAAATTTCTCAAATCAATGGTGTAAACCTAGTACTTGGAATGAAAGAAAAATTTGAAATAAGTAATTATTTCAATGATAAAAAAGAGAAAATATTACATTCAAAAATAAATGGAATAACAAAATTTAATGCAACCTACTCTATTAACGAAAGGACTAGGGCTTTTCTTAAAATTCAAGATGGCTGTAATTATGGATGTTCTTTCTGCACAATTCCATTAGCTAGAGGAAAAAGTAGATCTAATACTATTAATGAAGTATTAAATAAAATAAATAAATTAATTTCAAAAGGATCAAAAGAAATAGTTTTAAGTGGTATTAACATTGGTGATTTTGGAATTGTTAATGGTAAAAGAAAAGAATCATTTACAGATTTAATAATAGCAATTGAAAAAATTAATAAAAAAATTAGATTTAGAATATCATCAATAGAACCTAACCTTTTAAATGATAAAATAATTAAGGTAATTTCTAAATCAAATAAGTTTTTAAATCATTTTCATATGCCATTACAATCTGGAAATAACAAAATACTAAAAGATATGTCAAGAAGATATACAAAAGAATTATATGAAAAAAAAGTAAAAAAAATAAAATCTCTAATGCCAGATGCATGCATTGGAGGTGATGTAATTGTTGGATTCCCTGGTGAATCTAAATCAGATTTTAAAGAAACGTATAAGTTTATAAATAATTTAAGTATTAATTATCTTCATGTTTTTCCATATTCTGAAAGAGTTAATACAAGAGCTGATATAATGAAAAATAAAATACCTACAAATGAAAAAGCTTTAAGATCAAAAATGTTAAGAATATTATCTGATAAGAAAAAAAGATTTTTTTATGATAAAAACATAGGGTTAAAAAAAAGTGTTTTATTTGAAAAAGGTAAAAAAAATGATTGGGTTAATGGCTTTACTGAAAATTATATAAAAGTAAAAGTACCATATAATGATAATATAATTGGTAAAATTAAGTCTGTAAGACTAAGAAAAACTACCAACGATTTAACAGTTATTGGAGATTTAATATAAAAAAATGAAAATTATATGTGTAGGTAGAAATTATGTTGATCATATAAAAGAATTAAACAATACTATTCCTGAAAATCCTGTAATTTTTTTTAAACCAGAGACTTCTTTAAATGAAAGTAATCAACTCAAATATCCTTCTATAACAAATAATTTACATTATGAAGTCGAACTTGTATTTAAAATAAATAAAGAAGGAAAAAATATTAAAAAAATAAATGCTAAAAGCCACATAGAAAGCATTGCTATTGGAATTGATTTTACAGCAAGAGACATTCAATCTAAAGCTAAAGAAGAAAGACTACCTTGGGATTTATCTAAAGGTTTTGATAATTCTGCCTCAATTTCTAAATTGAAAAAAATTAACTTTTTTAAAAATATAGATAATTTAAATTTTTCCCTCTACAAAAATAAAAAAGAAGTTCAAAACGTAAATTCTAAATTAATGATTTATAAAATAGACTTCTTAATACATTACATATCAAAGTATGTGACATTAAATAAAGGAGATCTAATATTTACAGGAACACCTAAAGGTGTAGGTCCAGTAAATATAGGAGATAAACTAGAAGCATATATTGAAAATGAAAAATTACTTATCACTAATATTATTTAGTTTTATTTGTGGAAATATTTATTCACAAAATAAATATCTCTTTCCAATAAATACTAATTCCCAAAATTATTTGTCTGGCACAATGGGTGAACTAAGAGGAGATCATTTCCATATGGGAATTGATATAAAAACTTTTGGAAAAACTGGATATCCTGTATACGCAAGTGAAAATGGTTATATAGAAAGAATAAGAGTTTCAGAATCAGGATATGGAAAAGCAATATATATAAAACATTTAGATGGTAAAAAAACTGTTTATGCTCATCTAAATATATTTAATGAAAAAATTGATAACTATGTTACAAATTATCAATATAGAACAAAACATTTTTCAGTAAATATTTATCCAGGAAAAAAATTCTTTATAAATAAAGGAGAAGTAATAGCTTATTCTGGAAATACCGGATCTTCAAGTGGGCCACACCTTCATTTTGAACTCAGAGATAGTTTAGACAATGTATATGATCCTTTAAAATTAAAATTTAATGAAGTAATAGATAATACAAAACCAACTATTGAAAAAATAACTTTTAAGACTTTAGATAAATACTCAAGAATAAATAATGGATATGGAATTTTTGAATACCAAGTTTTAAGTGATAAGGGTAAAAATTTTATTGAAAATATTAACGCAAAAGGTAGAATTGGAATATCAATTCTGTGTTATGATAAACTAGATGGAGCATCTAACAAAAATGGTATTAAAAAAATAGAATTATATGTTAATGACACTCTAGTCGTTAACAACTATATAGAATATTTAACCTATGATGAGACTAATAACGTTGCGAAATATATAGATTTTAATTTATTTCTAAAAAGCAGAAAACAATACATAAAGTTATACCAGGATGATGGAAATGTCTTGAATTTTCATAATAATGATCATTCAGGAATTTTAAATATTAATGAAGAAGAAGTAAATAATATTAAAATTAAAATATATGACTCTTATGAAAATAATCAAGAAATATTATTTAGCATTAATAATTCAAATACTAAAAACTTAAAAAATAAAGTTAATTTATCAAATGAAAACTTTGAAATTTACGATAATATAATTCAGATCTCAACTAGTAATAATAGAAATTTTTTAGAAATTGAAGTTAATAAATCTATAAGAAATATAAATCCTTCATACACATTACATGATAAAAATTTTTATCTCATCGATTTAACTAAAGTATTACCTTCAAAAATTATTTTAAATGATAAAGTAATTGACTTATCATTTATTGATATTATTCCTTCAGAAATAAAGTTTGAAAAAAATTATAATGATTTTTCTATTAATGTAAGTAAAATAAGTTTATTTGATACATTGTTTTTATCCTTTAAAAAAAAGGTGAAAAAAAACAGTGAAATTTTCGAATTTAAAAATTTATCTACTTTTAAGAAAAATATTGAAGTTACTTTAATACCAAAAGAAAAGTATGATATAAATAAATCTTATGTTTATGAGATTTTAAAAAATGATCAAAGTTTTATAGGAGGAAAATGGCATAATGATAATAGTATAAGTTTCAAAACAAATAATTTATCAAAATATACCATTTTAAATGATACTATAGGTCCAGAAATAACTCCACTAAAAATAAATTCAAATCAAATTAAAATTAGAATTAAAGATGACCTATCAGGAATTAATAAATACGAGGGAAAAATCAATAATAATTGGATACTTTTTGAATATGATTCAAAAAATGAAATCATAATTTCTAAAAAATTTAATCCTAATCAATCATTTAAAGGTAAATTTGTACTTGTTGTTTATGATAACGCAAACAACAAAACTTCATATAATATAAATATATAAATATGGCACTTAAAATAGGAAATAAAGCGCCTGATTTTGAATCTATAAATCAAAATGGCAATAAAGTAAAATTATCTGATTTTATAGGTAAAAAAATAGTTTTATATTTTTATCCAAGAGATAATACACCAGGATGTACTGCTCAGGCATGCAACTTAAAAGATAATTATAATACATTACAGCAAAATGGATACACAATATTAGGAATTAGCAAAGATTCACCTAAATCACATCAAAAATTTATTAATAAATTTGATTTACCTTTTGATTTAATTGCAGACGAAGACCAAAGTATTCATATGAAGTATGGTACATGGATCGAAAAGTCTATGTATGGAAAAAATTATATGGGTACAGCACGATGGACATTCTTAATAGATGAAAAAGGAAATATT
>JAPYTU010000037.1:10439-14443 GCA_029940715.1 Cytophagales bacterium | reverse complement strand
GGAGATTTATTTATTAATCACCCAAAGAACAAATCTTCTTTGAAAAAAATAGCTAATTATCCTTATTTTATTTCAGATAAAAGCACTAGAGTATATTTTGATATGCCAGAAGAATATGGTGTAGAATATGATAGTACATTTTATTTTTCTATCACTCAATTTAGAATTGATAGTTTAGATAAAGCTAGTCTACCTAAGTTTGAATTTGATGGTGTTTTTTATTCGAATAATATTTTATCTCCTTTAGAAGCAAAGCTTATAACGATGCCTGATAATTCTTTTGGATTCATTAAAGAGATTGATAATATGGGGTTGCCTGCTTATGATAATAAAATAACAATAAACAATAGAATCCAAATGGATTCTTCAGGGTTATATGTTAAAGGTAATTTTATGTATCAAACCACTTTAGTTTTTTCTGATAAAATAAGACTTTTTCCAGACTCTATTCAAGGGTATTTAGATAAAGGATTTATGAGTAATGGTAAAATGAAAAAATCTAATAAAAACTTTCCAGATATGGAGTTCAATAATTTAGATTTTGTCTACTACAATAATATTAATGAAGACTATTTATATGTTAAATACGATTCGTTAAATAACTCTAAAATATCTGCGTATGATAAAGAGGCATCTATTTATGGGGATATGTATGTTTATTCTTCAGACGTTGTTTCAGAAGGAACTTTATTAACAAGCGGAGCCATATTAGAGTCTGATGCATTTAGTTATTCTATGTCTGAAATATCCTCAGAAGCAACGAGTATAAATCTTAAGCCTTTAGGTTATTTAAAAGAAATATTAACTTCAGATATGGTGTCTTTAAATTATAATCTAAACACCAAAAAACTCAATTTAAATGCTACTTATTTTGACTTGGAAAACTTTGTTTTACCATATTCTTCTCTTTCAACTTCATTTTCTTCTGTTTCATGGGATTTAATAAACAAAAAAATTATTTTCGAAAATTTATCTGATGAAATTGATTTGTCTGATTTTTATTCAACAAATAATGATTTTAATAATTTAATTATTAGTTCATCAAAAGGAATTTTTGATATAGAGCAAAAAAAATTATTTCTTACTAAAGTTCCTGATCTTCAGATAGCTGACGCTTATATTGTTCCTCATCAGGGGAATGTTACAGTATTAGAAAATTCTCAAATATCACCTTTAAAAAATGCTAACTTAATTTTAGATACATTAAATGAATATCATAAGTTTATTAAAGCGGATGTAAAATTAATATCTAAATCTAAATTTGAAGGTAGGGGCATATATGAATATATAAATTTTGATGAAGATACTTTTGAAATCCCTTTTTCATCATTTGAGTTAAAAACATATGAAAATGAAAATAGCAATATGTTTTCATCTACTTATTCTTATGGTATTGTGGATAAATCAAATCCTATTTTAATGGAACCGGGTTTCGATTTTTATGGTAAAATAGAATTGGTTGCAAATAATGAGCAGTTGTTATTTAATGGTGAAATTATTCCTTCGGAATTAAAAAATTTTAAGATCTCGGAAGCAATTCCATATTCTGGATATTTTATTCCTGGTGATGAATTGTCTTTAACTATTTCTGAGAATCTTAATGATTTTACCTCTTCAATTTCTAAAAGAAACAGTGGTTTGTATTTTAATTTTTTTGCTAATGATGTTGAAAAAAGAAGTCTTGTTTTTTTTAATCCCTCAGGGCAACTTTCATATGATTCTTATAACAAGGAATATTTAATTGAACCTCAAAATAAAACAAATGAAGAAGTGTATAACGGAAATTCATTATTGTATTCTCCAAGTAGTGGAGATTTGTCTTTTGAAGGCAAAGTTAATTTGATAGATAATGATCCTAATTTTAGTATTTTTTCTTCTATGTCTGCAAATGTTGATTCGGATTCTTTTAATGTTTCTTCTGAAACGTTTATGATTATAGATATTAATCTTCGCAAATCTATTATAAGCAATTTAGGATTAGAATTTATAGAAATAATTGAAAGGGTGGGTGCGCCATTAGCTCACGATAATGAAGAAGATGTTTTGTATAGACTGTCTGATCTTGTTGGTTATGAAAAAACTCTTGCATATGAAAATATAATTCTTAATGAATATAGATCGCTCAGTTTAGTAGACCCATTATTAAATAGTTTATTTGTTTTAGCAAACTCCAAGTTTAGTTGGTCTGCTAAATATAAATCTTGGTATAATACTTCAACATTAAATTTGTCTAATATTGGAAGTGATGATATAAATGCCAGTGTTGATGGGTTTTTAGAAATCAAATATCTTTCGGAAGATGATTATGAGGTTAATCTTTTTTTACAACCTGCTCCAGAATTTTGGATATATTTAAATTATGATGGTGGAATTTTAAGAACATATTCATCAATTGAAACTTATAATTCTGATATGAGTGAAATAGGAGCAACAAAAGATAAATATATTCCAATAATGATTGTTGATGAGGGATATACTCTAGAGTATATAAATAATTTTAGGCTAAAATATTTTAATATCAAAGAACCATATGATTTAAAATCTCCATCAGATACATTTTTAGAAGATGAGGTTTTTAAAACAATTACTGATGATGATGATGATGGATTTTAATATAAATTTGTGCCATGAAAACAAAGCAATTTATAAAAGATAATAAAGAAAGATTTTTAAAGGAATTATTTGAATTGTTAAAAATACAATCTGTTAGTGCTGACTCTGCATACAATAAAGAAGTAGACAAAGCTGCTGATTTTTTAGTTAAACAATTTAATTTGTTAAAATTAGATAATGTTGAAAAGATTAAAACGGAGGGTCACCCTATTGTTTATGCTGAAAAAATTTTAGACAAAGATTTTCCTACAATATTGGTTTATGGTCATTATGATGTTCAGCCTGCGGATCCATATGAACTGTGGGAATCTCCTCCGTTTGAACCAATTATAAAAAATAAAAAAATCTATGCTAGAGGAGCGTGTGATGATAAAGGACAAATGTATATGCATTTAAAAGCGTACGAAACACTTAATGAATTAGATGATGTAAGTTTTAATATAAAATTTATGATAGAAGGAGAAGAAGAATGTGGCTCAGATAATTTGGAAAAATTTGTTATAAATAATAAAGAAAAATTAAAGGCAGATGTTATAGTAATTTCTGATACAAGTATAGTAAGCAATTATACACCTTCGATTACAATTGGTTTACGAGGATTATCATACATGGAAGTAGAACTTATAGGTCCAAACAGAGATCTTCATTCAGGGACATATGGTGGGGCTGTTGATAATCCAATAAATGTTTTGTGTAAAATCATTGGCTCATTGAAAGATAAAAATGGTATTGTTCAAATACCTGGATTTTATGATAAAGTAAAAGAATACTCAGATGGTGATAGATATGAAATGAATAAAGTCCCATTTGATTTAGATGATTTTAAATCTCATATAGATATAAATGAAGTTTTTGGTGAAAAAGGATTTAGTACTTTAGAAAGGATTGGTATAAGACCAACAATAGATGTAAATGGTATTTGGGGAGGATATACCAATGAAGGTTCAAAAACAGTTTTACCTTCAAAAGCATTTGCTAAAATTTCTATGAGATTAGTTTCAAATCAAATTAGTTCTGAAATTACAAAATTATTCAAAAAACATGTTCAAAATTTGTGCCCCAAATCTTGTAAGATAATAGTTAAAGAACATCATGGAGGAGAGCCTGTTATTGTGAACACAAATACTTTAGGATATAAAGCTGCTTATTTTGCTTTCAAAAAAGTTTGGGGCAAAGAACCAGTTCCTACTTTTGATGGGGGAAGCATTCCGATTGTAGCTTTGTTTAAAAATGAACTAAAATTAGATTCTATTTTAATGGGATTTGGGCTAGATGAAGATGCTATTCATTCTCCCAATGAATCTTTCGGGTTATTTAACTTTTTTAAAGGTATAGAAACAATAACCGTTTTTTATAAAAATTTTGCAAAACAAAATGATTAGAAAATTTTT
>JAPYTU010000037.1:0-10339 GCA_029940715.1 Cytophagales bacterium | reverse complement strand
GAAGCAAAATTTATTCAAAAAATTAGTGTCTTATCAAAAACACCATATGTTTCTGGAAGTATGTCTTATCAAGTATGCTCGGATATAGAGAGAAAATGTATTCCTTTAGAAAGCGAATTTAATTTTTACTCTAAAGGACCTTCTGAGTCAGAAGTTGTTTTAAATACAATAAAACAAAATAGCGACCTATCTTCTTTATTTTCTTTTCTTTTCTTCTCATTTTTAGCAGGCTTATTAGCTATTCTCACTCCTTGTGTTTTTCCAATGATCCCGATTACAGTTTCCTATTTTGCAAACAAGAATAATCAAATAAAAACATTTTCTGAAGCTTTATTTTATGGAATTTCTATAGTTTTAATATTTACTTTTTTAGGTGTAATACTTTCGGTTTTAGTAGGACCACAAACAGCTAATGAATTGGCTACAGCATGGATTCCAAATATTCTATTTTTTGTGCTTTTTGTTCTTTTTGGAATTTCTTTAATGGGATTTTTTGAATTAACTATTCCTTCGAGTCTTATAACATCTATGGATAAAAAATCAGGACAAGGGGGATATCTTGGTATATTTTTTATGGCTTTTACATTAGTGTTGGTTTCTTTTTCTTGTACGGGTCCTTTGATAGGGAGTATTTTAGTGCAATCTGCTAGTGGTTTACAAATAAAGCCAATTTTAGGTATGTTGTTTTTTTCTATAGCTTTTGCGTTTCCTTTTACTTTGTTGGCAATCTTCCCTAAGGCATTAGAAAGTTTGCCAAAATCTGGTAAATGGATGATTACACTGAGGGTAATTTTAGGTTTCGTTGTTATTGCATTTTCATTAAAATTTTTGAGCGTTGTAGACAAAGCCTATCACTTTGATTTATTAAATAGAGATATATTTTTGTTCATTTGGACGACTTTGTTTTTTGTTTTAACTTTTTATTTATTTGGTTTTATAAAATTCCCAGAAGGATATGTTGATAGCTTGGGTATAAAGACAAGGATTGTGGGGTTGATATTTGGATTAATTACAATATATATTTCTTCAGGTATTTTTGGAAACAAACTTCCTTTATTGGCTGCATATCTTCCTCAACAACAATCTACTTATTTTGATTTATTAGCTTTTCAGAGAAAGCCTTTTTATGATTTAGATAATCAAAAAAACGAAATATATAAAAACATTAAATATGCAGATATTCTTAATTTACCACATGATCTTCAGGGATTTTTTGATTATGATGAAGCCCTTATATATGCAAAAAAAATAAATAAACCTTTGCTATTAGATTTTACGGGTCACGGATGTGTTAATTGTAGAGATATTGAAGCAAGAGTATGGTCAGAAAAAATTATTAGGGATATATTAAATAATAAATATGTTCTTGTTTCGCTTTATATTGATGATAAAACAATGTTGCCGGACCATGAATGGTATATTTCTCAGTATGATGGTAAAATTAAAAAAAGCATTGGAAAACAAAATGCAGACTTTCAAATAACTAAATTCAATAATAACGCACAACCATTTTATGTTGTCTTAAATCCGTATTCAGAAAATATGATAATAGATCCAATAGGTTATGAATTAAATATTAAGAAACATTTAGGGTTTTTAGAACAAGGCTTAAAGAGGTTTTATGATAATTAGATTTTTTTTAGTCTTTTTTTTTGTGTTGTCTTTGTTTTCTTGCAATCAAAAATCGGTAGAGAGTGTTGAAAAAAAAGAAAAAGAAAAAGAAGTAGAGATTGTCGAGAAAGAAAGTAAATTTTTATATGGAATTAATGTCGACTCTTTTAAAGTTGAAACTAATAAAATTAAGTGGGGACAAAGTTTTTCTACTATTTTATTAAAAAGAGGTGTGTCTAATTTAAAAATTCATAACACTAGTTTGAAATCTAAAAATGTTTTTAACCTTAAAAAAATAAGAAAAGGAAAAAATTATACTTTATTAACAAAAATAGGAAATAAAGCACCAGGTTTTTTTATATATGAACCAGACGTGTATAGTTACATTATATATAAACTCACTGATTCTATTTATGTAAATAAAGTAAATAAAGAAATAACCTATCATGAAAAAAATATAAGTGGTGTTATAAATTCAAGTTTATACATGAGTTTTGAAGAAAACAATTACCCTCCTATTTTGGTTAATATGATGGTTGATGTGTTTGCTTGGCAAATAGATTTTTTTAAAATTATGCTTAAAGACAGCTATAATGTTTTGTATACAGAAGAACAAATAGATGGTAAGGTAGTAGGAATTAAAAATATTAAAGCAGCTAAATTTTTTCATGATAATTTAAATTATTATGCTATAGCATATGATCAAGGGTTTGGAGATGATTATTTTGATGAAAATGGCAATAGTTTAAGGAAAACTTTTTTAAGGTCTCCTCTAAAATTTTATAGAATATCTTCAAAATTTAGAAAAAAAAGATATCATCCTGTCTTGAAAAGATATAGAGATCATTTAGGGACTGATTATGCGGCTCCAAGAGGAACTCCAATTATGTCTGTTGCAGATGGTATTATTAAGGAAGTTAGATGGGGAAAAAATAATGGAAGATTTGTTAAAATATCACATAATAATATTTATTCAACACAATATTTACATATGTCAAAATTTGAAAAGGGTATTAAAAAAGGAAAAAAAGTTTTACAAGGAGAAGTTATTGGATATGTTGGATCAACAGGCTTAGCAACAGGACCTCATGTTTGTTTTAGATTTTGGAGAAACGGAAACCAGGTTGATCCTTATAAACAAAACGATTTGCCTGAAGGAGAACCAATTTCCCCTAAACATCTTAACTCATTTCTTTATGTTAAAGACAAATATATTTTATCATTAAGCGATTAAAACACTCGATTTTTCACCTAATTCTCTTAATATTTTAAATAAAAAATCAATATCTAATTTTTTTCTTCTATGATTTATACAATTAATTCGAAGAACATTTTTGTTATTGATCAGTGTTCCTGATAAAAATATTCTACCATCTTCCTCTATTAATTCTATGATTTTTTTATTCAATTTGTTTAATTTATTTTCATTCGTTTTTCCAATGTATTGAAAACAAAAAATAGATAGCTCAGGTTTATTAATGGCTTTGAAATCATTTGATGCTGTTACAATTTGATATGCATACTTTGTCATTTCTATATCATTTTGGATTGCATTTATTATTTTATTTATTCCATATGTTTTTATTGTCATCCACACTTTTAAAGCTTTAAAATCTTTTGTTAATTGAATGTTGTAGTTCATTAAATCTTCTCGGTCTTCCTTATTTTCTCCATCTTTTAAATAATCTGGAATTAAACTAAATGTCTTTTTAAGATTTTCTTTTTTTCTAACCATTACGCATGCTACCTCAAAAGGAACATATAACCATTTGTGAGGATTAACTAAAATAGAATCAGCTTTTTCAATACCTTTAAAAAGATTTTTTTTGTTTTTAGAACGAACTGCTGGGCCACCATATGCAGCATCTATCATATACCATAAGTTATATTTATTTGCAATTTTTCCTAGTAACATAAGAGGGTCTACAGATCCTGTGTTGGTTGTTCCGGCAATACCAATTATTCCAATAGGCAACAAATTATTTTTTATATCTTTTTTTATGGCATTTTCAAGATCTGTTATTTTAATTTTAAAATTATTATCGGATTTTATTTTAATAAGATTTTCTGTTCCTAACCCTAAGATGTCCATAGCTTTATCAATACTTGAATGAGCTTCTTCAGAAACATAAACCCTCATTATTTTGTGTTGATAGATGCCTTTTGTGCTTAATGAGTTTGAACTTTTAATTTTTCTCATGATGGCAATATTCATAAGATTTCCTATAGAACCGCCGCTTACTAATACTCCAAAACCTAATGGATATCCAATAAATTTTGCAATCCAATCAACAACAATTTTTTCAATTTCAGTGTTTCCTGGAGCACTATTCCATTTAAGATTATTTTGATTTAATGCATTTTTAAAAATAGCAGCAATTATTGCTATTTGATTTCCACCTCCTGTTATATAACCGTAATAGTTTGGGCTTGGATTAAAGTTTGCCGTTTCAATTAAATGTGTCTTTAAAAAATCTAATATTTCTTCTGGGTCTTTTTCGTCGTTATTATAATTAAGTTTAAAAATTTCAGATATTTCATTTACACTTTTGTTATAAAAAATTTTTTTTCCTCTAATTCTTTCATCAAACCATTTTTGAATTATATCTATACTTTTATTAGTAAGTTTATTAAATTTTTTTTTGTTAAAATCCATATTAATTATTTGAATATTCTTTTCTGTTTGGAGAAAAAACATCTATCAGTTCACAGTCTGTTAATGCAACTCCAGAATGATATTTTCTAGAGGGAATAAAAATTAATTCGTTATCATGTAGAATCTTTTTTTTTCCTTCAATTGTTAATTCAAACTTTCCTTTTTTAACAAAAAGACACTGTTCGTGAATATGATTGTGTTCAGGTATTTTTGAGTTTTTTTTAACTTCCCAAAACGCCAGAGTCATTTTTTCTCCATGAAAAAATTTACCAAAATATCCTGGGACAATTTCATTAGGCTTTATTTCTTTTATTTTTTTTTTCAATGCTTATTTTTTTTGTTCCAATATCTTAACAACCCACTTACACTCATATATGGGGGATTGGCAGCATAATATTGATTGATTAAATTTTCACTTAAATTTAAACTTTTTAGAAAATTATTAACATAATTTTTAAATTCTTCTGTTAATGTATCCACATCATCAACTCTGTCATTATTAGTTTTAATCCAGTTGGCCCAATCCCAAAGAATTTTTTTCAAATCTTTGAGATGATTGTCAACATCTTTCGTTTTTCCAAAATGAGTTAGGTATAAACATTTGGGGTTTTCTTTAATTATGATATCTATACTGTTTTCCCATTTTTCTAGATTTATTTCAGGAGGGGGACATGCCGGTAAAACAGGACCATCAAAAATTTTTGCTCCTGCTACATCTCCAACAAAAATTTCATCATTTATTTTCCATGCAATATGATGCTCAGCATGTCCAGGTGTATGAAGAGACTTTATAATAGTATCACCTATTATTATTTTTTCTTTATGTTCTACAGTTTGAATTTTCTTTTTATTGATTTTTTTTATTTTTCCCCATAGAAAATCCATTTTATCTCCATAAATTTTTGTGGCTGAGTTAATGAGTTTTTGGGGGTTTTCTAGATGTCTTGCGCCGCGTGGATGAACATAAATTTTTGCTCCATTTTCAGCAAATTTCCATGCTCCTCCAGAATGGTCAAGGTGTATGTGTGTTACGAAAACATGTTTAACGTCTCTAATATTATAACCTAAGTTGTTTAATTCTTGAAATATAATTTTATAACTCGTCGAAGGGCCGGTTTCAATCATAACTAACCCTTTAGATGACTTTATAAGAAAGCAGGCAATTGCTGATTTTACTCCAAGAAATTGTATATCAATAATTTTGACCATATTTATATACTAATATTGCTTAAGAATTTATGTTATCAAAAAAATCTTCTAATATTTTTCAAGATTATATGCCAGACAATATATGTTTTGGTTGTGGAAAAAACACTAAAAACGGTTTGCATATAAAAAGTTATTGGAATGGGAAAGAAGCAGAATGTGTTTGGTTTCCAAAACCATATCATCAAGGTTGGTCAAGTATAATGAATGGTGGAATTATTGCCACACTCATAGATTGCCATTGTATGGGTACAGCTATGGCTTATGCTTATAAAAAAGAAAATAGAAGCTTGAATTCATTTCCGGAATACAGATATGCTACAGGAACGATAACAGTGAAATATATTGATCCTACTCCAAATAAAAAAGTTAAGTTATCCGCAAAAATTATTTCTTATTCGGAAAAAAAAATTTTATTAAAATGTAATTTAATTTCTGAAAATAAAATTACTGTCTCAGCTGAAGTTGTTGCTTTTAGAGTTTATGATAGTGGTAAAGAAACTAAAGAAACATTTGCTCTTTAATTATTTGAAACATAAAGAATTCCCCCCGTTAATAATTTTATAAATCTTTCGTCAGAATATGTTTCGGAACGATGTCCTAATCCTGTATAAAAAGATTTTCCACCCTTATATTCATGATACCATGTGATTGGATGTGGATTGCCATTTGTACCACCAGAATAACTTGATTCGTCAAGGTTTAATAAAACAGTTATATCTGGATTTATGTTTTTATAATTATACCATTCGTCTTTTATTTTCCACAAAACATCTAAGTGTTTTGTGGAAATATGCTTATTGGTTATTGTTTGTATTTCAGCTGTAGTTACTGGAGGATGAGATTTAAAATAAGCTCCAACAAGATTCCCATACCATTCCCATTCATATTCGGTGTCTGCGGCAGAGTGTATTCCGACAAATCCTCCTCCTTTTTTAATAAAATTTTCCATTACTTGTTGTTCTTGTTCGTTTAAAATATCAAGAGTCGTATTTAAAAAAATTATGGTTTTAATTTTTTTAAGATTTTCTTCATTGATGTCCTTGGAAACATTAGAGTGATAAACATTAAAACCATTTTTTTTTCCAATTTTAGGTATTAAATTAATACCAGCATCTATTCCCGCTCGATGAATAAAACCATTAGTTTCAGTAAATAGTAAAACAGAAAAAGTATTTTTTTTTGAATAATTTAAAATATGATATTCTTTATTTTTTTGAGAACAATTCAAAAAAAGAAGGAACGATAAAACGATTATTTTCATACAATCTAGTTTAACTTTATAAATATAATGAAATTTAAAATTATTGTATTTATCATTTTTTTTCTTTCCTGTAGTGAAAGCAAATTGTTAGTAGAACATGAGATTTGGAAAGAAAAACGCATGAATGCCTTATTTTCTGATGATGGATATTTAAATTTAGCAGGATTGTATTCAATTGATTCTGGGTATTATACAATGGGATCAGATGAAACAAGTGATCTAAAATTGCCGGATATATTTCCAAAAAATTTTGCAAAAATTTATGTTACTGACTCTATAATATCTTTTGATTATTATGATGAGGTGATTTATAAAGATTCAATTAAAACAAAAAAAGCTACAATTAAAATTCATAATAAAGCTGAATATTTTTCATGGAAATCATTTATATGGTTTGTTCATATGGATTCAGGTGTTAAGGCTATAAGGCTAAGAGATTTGGATCATCCAATGCTATTGGATCAATTAATAATTAATCACTTTCCATATAGTACAAAAATGATAATTGAAGGGAAATTTGAAAAATATAAAGAGGATAAAACAAGAAAATCTTTTAATATTCAAGGAGGGATGTTCGAAGAAAAAACTCCGGGAATAATTACATTTTCAATAAAAGGTCATCAATATTCTTTAGAGCCTACACTTTCAGGTTCAGGAAAGTTTTTTGTTGTTTTTGCTGATAAAACTTCCGGGAATGAAACTTATGGGGGTGGAAGGTTTCTTTATATTAATTCTCCAGATGAAAATCAAAATGTGATTTTGGATTTTAATAAGTCTTATAATCCACCATGCGTTTTTTCTTCATTTACCACATGTCCTGTGCCCACTTCTCAAAATACTTTACCTATTAAAATAAAAGCAGGCGAAAAAAATTATAATGGAATCTCATTTAGTAGTGTCTATGAATAAAATTTTATATATTAAATTAATTAAACTATATAAACCCAATGTTAAGAAGAGAATTTTTGAAATCTAGCGCGTTATCGTTACCTCTGTTTGCTTGTAATAATATTGTTGATTCTAAAGAAGAAAAATTGTTTTTTGAAATAGGATTAGCCCAATGGTCTTTAAATAGAGCTCTGAAATCTGGTCAAATTGATAATTTAGATTTTGTTCAGATTGCCAAAGAAAAATATAATATTAATGTTGTTGAATATGTAAATCAATTTTTCTTTGATAAGGCAAATGATAAAAGTTATTTATCAGAAATGATGACAAGATCTAATGATTATGGAGTAACAAACTATTTAATTATGATAGATGATGAGGGTTATCTAGGGGATTCTGATAAAAACAAAAGAATTAAAGCAATTGAAAATCATAAAAAGTGGGTTGAGGCAGCAAAATTTTTGGGATGTGAACATATAAGGGTTAATGCTCATGGTACGGCTTCCGGTGAAGAAGTTTCGGGTTTTGCAACCGAGTCCTTGTCTCAATTAGGAGAATTTGCAAAAAGCTTTGATATAAATATCATTGTTGAAAATCATGGGGGGTATTCTTCAAATGCTAAATGGCTTGTTAATGTAATTGAAAATACTGGAATGGATAATGTTGGTACCCTTCCTGATTTTGGAAATTTTTGTATTAGATCTAAACCCGCAGAACTTACAGATTGGGGTTCTTCTGTTGGGGGTTGTGCAGAAGAATATGACAAATATCTTGGTGTAAAAGAAATGATGCCTTATGCAAGAAGTGTAAGTGCAAAAACTAATAACTTTGATGGTAATGGTAATTCTGTTGAGACAGATTATTATAAGATGTTAAAAATAATTAAAGATTTTGGATATAAGGGATATATTTCCATTGAGTATGAAGGAGAGGAGTATTCAGAACACGAAGGAATATTATTAACTAAACAATTGCTAGAAAAGGCTGGTAGGAATGTTTAATTTTCTTTTTTATAAAATATTGCTTTAAAATCAAACCTATTTAATATTTAAGGGTGTATACCATTATATCTATTTGTTTTCCATTTCGGAAACTACTTTATAAAGTAATAACAGCTCTAACAGTTCTAAAGGGAATAAAATTAATAAACCAATTGCTGATAGAAAAACAGTTGAAAAACAAATTCCTGTTATAATTTCTAAAATACCAGTTACCTTAGGCAAGTTTCCTAAATGTGATTTTAACCTTAATATCCCTACTCCGAAAAAAATCATAATAATTCCAAAAGTTACAGCTCTAGATATCAAAATAAAATAGCCTAAACTATCATCAAAATTAATAGATGCTATTTCTGAAATTTCAAAAATTATATGCATAATTATCATCAAAAAAGCCATAAGCTCGACTAAATAATTTTTGTAATAACTTCCCGCCAAGACAAATCCTCGCATAAAAAAAGTAAATGATATGACTGATATGATTTTTATGAGAATGTAAGTAGCATAACTGGAATAACTTTCATAGTTGTTCATTGGTAAATCAGACCAATTAGTCTTAGAAGATAAATCGAATAAAGATGTTGTATAATATGCTGTTTCTGCAAAACCAAAAACAAAGTAAACTATTCCAGCTACAAATGAAACATTTAACACCTGCTTCAGATTATTTGGAAAGAACCTAAGTATTTTATCAAACTTTCCTTCTTTGTATTGCTTCTCAAATACTTTTTCATAATCTAAACCCAAAGCATTCAGTATTATCTTTATTGTATAGCTTCTTGGAGTGGTTTCTCCTGCTTCAATTCATTGAATTGTTCGAACATTAATATTACATTTTTCAACTAACTCTTCTTGAGTTAATCCTTTTTGTTCTCTTAATTCAATAATTTTTTCTCCTAATAGGGGCTGTTTCATAATTGTAAACTTAAAATTTTGTACAACGTTAATTAGAATTATTTAAGAAAAATGAAAACTAACTTGTATTATACCCGACATTTAAATGACATTCTTTTATTATGGTGTTTCGTAAAATTTTTAAAAAATTCGTTTAAGGGATTTGATTTTTTTTCCCACTTATAAACACTCCAAGAATTATTAAAACCATTCCTAATAACTGGATAGAATTTATATTTTCTCCATCGATAACGCCAACACTTACAGCCACTATTGGCATTAAGTATGTAACAAGAGAAGCAAAAACCGTATCCTTAATCTTTATCAAATTATAAAAAATTATTGTAGCTATTGATGTACTTAAAATTCCAAGAATAGCGACATAATAAAATTGATTTCTATGAATTTCAAATTTTTCAATATGATCAATAAAAGGCGTAAGGTCTAAAAGCATATAAAGAGTTATAGGCAGAATTGAAACAATTGAAAAACTGGCAATAGTTATTGGTTTTAAATGATTAAGATGATGTTTTATCAAATTTAAATTTATACCATATAAAAAGGTTGCTAATACTACAAATAAACCAAAAACATCTGATCCAAAACCTCGAATATTATTAGAAAATAAAATCAACGCCATTGTTCCTAAAAAGCCTATAGTAAGTCCAATTAAATTATTTTTTGTTGCTTTTTGATTATAGAATAATACCCCTATTATTAGAGCAAAAAATGGAGTCAAGGACGTTAAAACACCTGATGTTCCACTATCAATTTTTGTTTGTGCTATAGGGTATAGAAAATATGGAATTACATTACCTACTA
>JAPYTU010000036.1 GCA_029940715.1 Cytophagales bacterium | reverse complement strand
CTGAATCATTAAAAAAAGGTTTAGAAAAAACAAAAAAAAGTTTCTTTTCTAAATTAAAATCAGCAATAATAGGAAAATCAAAGATAGATGATAAAGTATTAGATGACCTTGAAGAAATTTTAATAACTTCTGATGTTGGTGTTAAAACTACAATTAAAATTATTGAAAGAATAGAAGAGAGAGTATCTAAAGAAAAATATACTAGCGTAAATGAATTAAATAAGTTATTAAAGGATGAAATTGTTCAATTACTTGCTGAGAATAGTTCAGATTTAGAAGCATTTGATGTTTCAGAAGATCAAGTGCCATATGTTATATTAATTGTTGGCGTTAATGGAGTTGGTAAAACTACTACTATTGCTAAATTAGCTGCTCAATTTAAGGAAGGTGGACTTAAAGTGTTACTGGGTGCTGCAGATACATTTAGAGCGGCTGCAGTTGATCAATTATTATTATGGGCTGAAAAGGTTGGTGTTGATGTAGTTTCTCATGGTATGAATACGGATCCAGCATCTGTTGCTTATGATACCGTCAAGAAAGCTGTAAATGAAAATTATGATGTTGTAATAATTGATACGGCAGGAAGATTGCATACTAAGGTTAATCTCATGAATGAACTTTCTAAAATTAAAAGAGTAATTCAAAAATTTAAAGATGATGCCCCGCATGAAATAATGTTAATTTTAGATGGCAGTACAGGTCAAAACGCATTTGTTCAAGCTGAAGAATTTATAAAAGCAACAGATGTAAATTCTATAGCAATTACAAAATTAGATGGCACCGCTAAAGGAGGTGTTGTAATTGGAATAACAGATCAATTTAAAATTCCCATAAAATATATTGGAGTGGGTGAAAAGATTGGAGATTTGCAGCTTTTTCATAAGGGTGAATTTGTTAATTCATTTTTTGATTAATGGAAATCTTCTGTTTTTTATTTGTGTCTTTAATACATTTTTTTTCAGAATGGGTTATAAATACAGCTGATTTCCTTTGGAATGGACCAGTATTAGTTTCTTTATTATTAGGCGGTGGTTTTATACTTTTAATTCGTTCAAAATTTATTCCATTATTACATTTTAATCATGCATTTAAATTATTGAAAAAAAAATCAAATTCATCTGAAGGTATAAGTTCTTTTGAAAGCGTATCAAGTCATATTGGTGGAATTGTTGGGATGGGAAATATAAGCGGTGTTGCTATAGCAATAATTATGGGAGGTCCTGGTGCTATATTTTGGATGTGGGTAACTGCTTTTTTTGGTATGATTACAAAATTTTATACATGTAGTCTTGCAGTTATGTATAGAGATAAAAAGGAAGGTCAATTTGTTGGAGGTCCAATGTATGTTATTTCAAAAGGGCTAGGAAAAAATTGGAAATTTTTAGCTTATTTATTTTGCTTTTTTGGTCTTTTAGGTGTTTCACCTATTTTTCAATCAAATCAAATTGTTGAAATTATAAATTCAGTTTTTTTAAAGAACAATGTATTATATATAAATCAATTTATCAGTGATTTTATAATTGGAATTTGTATTTCTATTGTAGTATCTATGGTAATCTTTGGTGGTATAAAACGAATTGGAAGAGTAGCTAGTAAATTAGCTCCATTTATGGTCATATTATATATGCTGGTAGTTTTTTATATAATTATAGATAATTATACTAAAATCATTCCAACTATCAGTTTAATTATTACTGATGCTTTTTATGCAAATTCTGTCTTAGGGGGAGCGCTTGGTTCTTTAATTTTAATTGGTGCTAGAAGAGCATCTTTTTCAAATGAAGCAGGAATTGGAACAGCACCAATTATTCATGCTGCAAGTAAAACAGATAATCCGATACAAGAAGGAATGGTATCTATGATAGGTCCATTTATAGATACAATTGTAGTCTGTACTTTAACAGCATTGTGTATATTGGTTAGTGGTACATGGGAAAATAATAATTATGCTGGAATCGCCGTTGTAGCTGAAGCTTTTAATGATTCTTTACCAATGATTGGACCTTATTTGTTATTGGTTTGTACTTTATCTTTTGCTATAACCACACTTTTTAGTTTGTCTTTTTTTGGAGAAAGATGTTTAGCTTTTTTGATTGGAGAAAGGTATAGTTTTATTTATCGATATATTTATTTGGTACTAATTTTAGTAGGATCTACTTCTTCATTAAAGTTTGTTATAAGTCTAATAGATCTTTCGTATGGCATTATGGCTTTCCCCACAATGATTTCTGTTTTAATACTTTCTTCCAAAATTGATAAAAAGTCTGTAAAATATTTTAAAACATTAAATGAACACAAATAATAACAAATTTTTATATTTGTAACCTGTTAAAAAGTAATTAATGAAAATAATTATTGCAGGAACCGGTGAAGTAGGATTTCATCTTTCTAAGTTACTTGCGCAAGAGGAACATGATATTGTCATAATTGATAATAATGAAAAGGCTCTTGAGAGAGCTTCGAAAAATTTAGATGTGTCTACGATAAAAGGTGATGCGACATCACTAAGAGTTTTAGAAAATGCTCGAGCTGATAGATGTGATCTTCTTATAGCAGTAACGTCTTCCCAACAGGTAAATATTCTTGCTTGTGCAATAGGGAAGAGTTTGGGAGTAAAAAAATGTATAGCTAGAATTTCAAATACAGAATTACTTCATAGAAAAGATACTTTTAATTTAGAATCAATTGGTATTGATAAAGTTATATATCCTGAAACATTGGGGGCAAATGAAATTAAGACTTTATTAAAAGAATCAGCGGCAACAGATGCAGTTGAGTTTGATAAGGGCCTATTGCATTTAATAGGAATTATGATAGATGATAATTCTGCATTAAAGGATAAAACTTTGGCTGAGACCGCTCATTTAAATCCCGATATAGATTTTACTACAGTTGCAATTGTAAGAGAAACAACAGGAGAAATTAAAAATGAAACTATAATTCCAAGATCAAATAATATATTTAAGGAAGGTGATCATGCTTATTTTGTTGCAAAGTCAAATCAAGGAATTGATAGAGTTCTTTCATTAACGGGAAAGAAACATGCTTCCATTAAAAACATTATGATTTATGGTGGATCAGATTTAGCATATATAACTGCTAAACATTTATCAAAAAAATATAATATTAAATTAATTTGTGAGGATAGAGAAAATTGTGAAAAACTTGCAGATAATTTACCAAATGTCATGGTACTTAATGGAAATGGAGCAGATGTAAATTTTTTAATGGATGAAGGGTTAGATGAGATGGATGCTTTTCTTGCTCTTTCTAATGAAACTGAAAAAAATATTTTAGCTGCTCTTGCGGCAAAAGAATCAGGCGTTAAGAAAACTATTTCTCAAGTTGAAAATATAGATTATATTCCACTGGCTCAAAATATGGGTGTTAATACAACTATTAATATTAAATATTTGGCTGCTAATTTTATATTTAAATACATACGAGAAGATGAAGTTATAAATTTTACCTTACTTCAGGGTGTTGATGCAGAAGTTGTGGAGGTTGAGGTAAAAGAAAATTCTAAAGTTTTAACTAATAAATTAAAAGATTTAGATTTTCCTAAATCGGGAGTTGTTGGAGGTGTAATTAGAAATAACAAACCACTACTTCCTAGAGGTGATTTTGAATTTGAAGTAAAAGATAGAGTTATTATAGTAAGTAAACACGAATCTTTGCATTCTATTGAATCAATGTTTAAATGAAATTTAATTTAAATGCTATAGGTAATATCATTGGAATTCTACTGATGATAAATGGGGTTTTGATGTTAACTGCTGTGCCCTTTGGCATTTACTTTAATGAAAATTCATTTATTGGAATATTAATTTCATCATTTTTAAATATTGCAGTTGGATTTCAATTTTATCATTTAACAAAAAATAAAGGAAATAAAGATTTAAAAAGAAGAGATGGCTATCTAATAGTTACATCTAGTTGGATTTTTATGTGTTTATTTGGAATGCTACCTTATGTTCTTTCGGGTCAAATTCCTTCCTTAACAGATGCTTTTTTTGAAACGGTTTCTGGATATACAACTACTGGAGCAACAATTTTAAATAATATTGAATCTTTAGATCATGGAATTTTATTTTGGAGAAGTCTTACTCAATGGATTGGTGGCATGGGAATTATAGTTTTAGCTGTTGCTATTTTACCATTCTTGGGGATTGGAGGAATGCAATTATTTGTTGCTGAAGCTCCTGGAGTATCCCTAGATAAATTAAAACCTAGAATAAAAGAAACCGCAAAAAGATTATGGATTATTTACATATCATTTACAGTACTATTATTTTTTATTTTATATGCTGAAGGAATGAGTTTATTTGATGCCGTTAATCATGCCATGACAACCTTTGCTACAGGTGGATTCTCTACAAAAGATGCTAGTATTGGATATTTTGATTCACCAATAATACATTATACAATAATTCTTTTCATGATGATTTCTGCAACAAATTTTACTTTAATATATTTTGGACTCAAATTAAATTTTAAGAAAGTATTTTATAATGAAGAATTTAGAATTTATTTTTTATTTGTTCTTATCGTTTCTTTACTTGTTTTTATTTCTTTATTACAATATGATATTTCTAGTGTTGAAGAAACTTTTAGAATTGCTTTATTTAATGTTGCTTCTATAATTACAACTTCAGGTTTTAGTACTGCGGATTATACGGGTTGGAGTGATTTTTTAACGATTCTGTTTTTTATATTAATGTTTTTTGGTGCTTCAGCAGGATCGACTTCTGGAGGTGTTAAAATTGTTCGTCATGTTATTTTGTTAAAAAATACGTATATAGAATTAAAGAAGCAGATTCATCAATCTGGAGTTTTTACTCTTAGATTTAATAATTCAAAAATTCCTGAAAATGTTGTATTTAACATATTGGCATTTATGATGTTATATGTAGTTATTTTTTCTTTAGGGGCATTAATTATGACATTATTAGGTGTAGATTTTATGACTGCGATTGGTTCAGTTGCTGCTTCTTTAGGAAATGTTGGACCTGGAATAGGGTCTGTTGGACCAGATGCTACATACAGTAGTATTCCAATTGCTGGAAAATGGTTTTTAGCTTTACTAATGTTTATAGGTAGGTTAGAATTATTTACTTTTTTAATGATTTTAACTCCAGTTTTTTGGAAACATAATTAATTATGATAGAGTTATTTTATATTCTTTGGAATGCTGATCCAGAAATTATTTCAGGTTTCCCACCTAGATGGTATGGGCTTCTTTTTGCTTCAGGTTTTATAGTTGGTTCAAGCATTATGACTAGGATTTATAAATTAGATGGAAGAAATCCAGATGAAGTTGAACGTCTTACGATTTATATGGTTATAGCAACTATTTTAGGAGCTAGAATTGGACATTGTTTGTTTTATGATCCGATTTACTATTTATCTAACCCACTTAAAATTTTATACATATGGGAGGGTGGATTAGCAAGTCATGGAGCAGCTATAGCTATTATATTGGGATTAATTATATATGCAAAAAAAGTTAATGAATCTTTCTTTTGGGTTATAGATAGAGTAGTTATTGTAGTGTGTCTTGCGGGGGCTTTTATTAGAATTGGAAATTTTATGAACTCTGAAATATTGGGTTTACCCACAGAATCTGGAAATGGTGTTGTCTTTGCTAGAAACACAAATGATATTTTAATGTATAGGTTTGATGGAAGGGTAGATGAAATCAATTTTTTAAAAAGAGAAGGAAATAAAAATGAAAATGGAATTCCAATAACTATTAGAATAAATTATAAAGACGGATTAGAGTTAGATGAGGATTATGAGAATAACTATTATAAAAATGATATTAAAAGTTTTTTAATTGGATATGAAAATATTAGAAATCATATATATCAGAATCCTTCTGAAGATTTAGACTACAAAATATTCAAAAATGGAGATAATTATTATGCTGAAATCTATACAGTTGGAATACCCAGACATCCTGCTCAATTATATGAAGCTTTTTATTGTATGCTTTTGTTTATAGGATTATTTTCATTATGGTATTTTAAAAGATCTTTTATAAACAATGGATTTATTTTTTCAATTTTTATGATTACCCTTTGGTCTTTAAGAATTGTGGATGAACTTCTTAAAGAAAATCAAGTTGATTGGGAGGCTGACATTCCTCTTAATATGGGACAATGGTTAAGTATACCAATGATAATGATTGGTCTCGTAATATTTATAAAAACTTTTCCCAAAAAAACATCAAAATAATTTTACTTATTTGTCGGAAAACAACCACAAGGCCTTTCTTTGAATGAATAACTCATTCCAATTTCTATAGAATTATATTCACTTATAATTCCATATCTCGCAAATACTTTTATTTTTTCATATGATATACCAATTGTAGGCTTTAAGACATATTTGTTTTTAGTTATAGATTTTCCATTATCAAAATTTTCTATTCCATAACCTATTCCTACGAACGGAGAAAATGCTTCATCAAAAAAATAATAATGGATATTTATTCCTGCAGGTATTAAGTAATTAATGTCAATAGAATTTTCGTCAAAAGATAATGTACCAATGAAACCGGCTTCTATGGAGATCTCATATTTTGCTTTTTGATCAAGTGTATAGGTAAACTCACCCATTACTCCAAATCCCATATCAAAACCATATCTGTTAGTTTCACCAATTGGCAATTTTGTCAAACTTGACATTGAAAATCTATAAGGTTTATAATATTTATTTTGTTTATTTTGACAAAAAGAAATGTATGGAATACAAACTATTATAAATAATATAAATGTTTTTTTCATTATGAAATCAATCTTAATAATTAATATTATTATATTAAATAATAATTTAAAATAAAATTAGTTATGATTAATATCAATCCTATAAAAATATTAATAATCTTTTTCTTAATCTTATGTTCTTGTACTAGTGAACCAATTAAATGTGATTTGGTAATTTATAATGGTACAATTTATGATGGCAGTGGAGAAAATCCATTTATTGGATCTGTTGGATTGATAGGTGATAAAATAGTATATGTTGGTGAAAATACAGTTTTTGATGCTGATACAACCATTGATGGTACAGGGCTTGCAATATCTCCTGGATTTATTAATATGCTTAGTTGGGGGTATGGCTCATTAATGGATGACGGAAAATCATTAAGTGATATAAAACAAGGTGTTACTCTTGAAGTTTTTGGAGAAGGAACATCTCCTGGTCCATATTGGAATGATGGAAAATATACAACTTTTGGTGGTGCAATGGAAGCTTTAGAGAACAATGGTGTTTCAACTAATATAGCCTCTTTTTTAGGAGCTGCTACAGTAAGAATTTTAGAAGTAGGTTATGATAATAGGAGTGCTACTGAGAATGAATTAAACAAGATGCGAGATATAGTAAAACAATCCATGGAAGAAGGGGCTATGGGTATAGGATCTTCTCTAATTTATGCTCCTGGTGATTATGCTTCCACAGAAGAACTTATAGAATTATGTAAGGTTGCTTCTGAAAATGGGGGAATGTACATTTCACATATGAGAAATGAAGATAGTAAACTTCTAGAAGCATTGGAAGAATTGATAACTATATCAAAAGAAGCAAATATACCATCAGAGATATATCATCTTAAAGCTTCAAGAGAATCAAATTGGCATATGTTAGATTCTTTGATAGAAAGGGTTAATCAAGTTAGATCTGAAGGACATAAAATTACTGCAGATATATATACGTATAATGCAAGTTCAACAGGCTTAACAGGTGTTATTCCAACATGGGTTCAGGCGGGTGGACATAAAGCATGGATTAATAGAATGCAAGATCCTGAAGTTAGACCAAGACTTCTTGCAGATATAAGAAAAGAATTATCAGAACAACCCCCAGAAGGAATACTCATGGTAGGGTTTAAGACTAGTAATATGTCAAAAAAATATTTAGCAAAAACTGTAGCTGAAGCTGCTAGAATGAGGGGTCAATCTCCTGAAGAAGCTATTATTGATATGATTATCGAAGATGATAATAGAATACAGTGTATATATTTTAGCATGTCAGATGAAAATATAGCGAAGAAAATGCAAATTCCATGGGTATCATTTTGTTCTGATGCAGGTACATATAGCGATATAAGCAATAAATTTAGAACTCATCCTAGAGCTTTTGGAAGCTTTATTAGAGTTCTTGGTAAATACTCAAGAGATGAAAATTTAATTTCTTTACAGGAAGGGGTTAGAAGGTTAAGTCATTTACCGGCTTCTAATTTAAATCTTAAGAATCGAGGTTTGTTAAAAAAGGATTACTTTGCTGATGTAGTTATTTTTGATCCTAATAAAGTTGATGATAAAGCCACTTTTGAAGAACCTCTTCAGTTTGCGGTTGGAGTAAGTCATGTACTTGTAAATGGAATACCAGTATTACTTAATGGTGAACATACAAATAAATTTTCTGGTAGATTTATAAAAGGGCCAGGTTATTTAGAAAAATAATTATCTTTTTCTAGCTGTTAGATATCGTTCAAGGTACATCTGATTAAGTTGATCAGAATCACCATATTTGTTTCTCATTTCAATTAACCTTTTGTGCATATTTTCTCTTATTTCAAGGTATTTTGGGTCATCATAAACATTTTTCATTTCTGAAGGATCTTTCTGAAGATCATATAATTCCCATTCATCAATATCGTAGTAAAAATGCATTAGTTTATATCTGTCAGTTCTTACACCATAGTGTCTTTTCACCATATGAACAGATGGATATTCGTAGTATGTATAGTAAATAGCATCTCTCCACTTAGCAGAAGTATTATTTACAATTTTTCTAAATGAATCTCCTTGTAAATCATCAGGTATATCTATTCCTGCGTAGTCAAGAAATGTGGGCGCAAAGTCTAGATTTTGTATAAGATTATTGATTTTTATTCCAGGCTTAATTTCTTTTGGATATCTCATTAGTATTGGAGTTCTTAGAGATTCTTCATACATAAATCTTTTGTCAAACCAACCGTGTTCACCTAAATAGAAACCTTGATCTGATGTGTAGACAACAATAGTATTTTCAGTTAAATTATTTTCATCTAAATATTTCAAAACTTCTCCAACTCCGTCATCAACAGATTGAATTGTTCTCAAATAATCTTTTATATATCTATTGAATTTCCAAACACCTAATTCTTTACCTGATAGATTCGCTTTTCTAAAGGCATCATTCTTTGGAGTATAAGCGGCTAACCATTTTTCTCTCTGTTCGTTTGTTAATCTTTCTAATTGTTTGTTAAAATTTGTTTTTTCTCCAGTCTCTGGATCGAATAATAATTTAAAATCATGTCCCCACATTGCATGACCATCAACTTGCATCTCTTGTTCTTTCGCTGCTGTTCCCATACCCTCATAATTATCAAAATAATTGGTAGGAGTATTAAAAGTTTTATCATCGAAAAGAGTTAAATATTTTTCTTCCGTCATCCAATTTCTATGAGGTGCTTTTTGGTGGTATAAAAGTAAGAAGGGTTTATCCTTATTTCGTTGATTTTTTAGCCAGTCTAGTGTTAGTTTCGTTGTTATTGGAGTAACATGACCTTCTATTCTTATCGTATCTCCATTTTCTATGAAATCAGGATTGTAGTAATGACCTTGTCCAGGTAAAACAGCAGAGTAATCAAATCCTTGAGGAGCTCCATGCAAATGAATTTTTCCAATTAAAGCTGTTTGGTATCCAGAACTTTGTAATAATTTGGCAAAATTTGGTTGATCCCAATTAAATGGCTGAACATTATCAACTTTACCATTTATAAAACTGTGTTTTCCAGTTAGCATAACAGCTCTACTCGGTGCGCATATTGAATTCGTTACAAATCCTTTATTAAATATGGCGCCTTCTTTTGCTATCCTATCAATGTTTGGTGTATTATTAAGGTTATGACCATAAGCACTAACTGCTTGGAAAGCATGGTCATCAGACATGATAAATACAATATTAGGTTGTGAATGTTTCTTGTTGCATGAAAAAAGAACAACTAAAAAAAATATCTTAAAAATTGATTTTTTTATCATGTTTAATATTACAATGAATTATTTTAATCATCAAGCAATGCTAGTAAAAAAGAATATTCCATTGCTGTTTCTTTATATGCTTCAAATCTTCCAGATGCTCCACCATGACCTGCTTCCATGTTACAGTACATTAATAGCGGTTCTTTATTTGTCCTTCTATCTCTGAGTCTAGCTATCCATTTTGCAGGTTCAAAGTATTGAACTTGAGAATCATGATATCCTGCAGTTATAAATATAGCAGGATAATCTTTTTTTTCTACTTGATCATATGGAGAATAAGATAGCATGTAATCATAGAAATCTTTATTGTTTGGGTTTCCCCATTCATCATATTCGGAAGTAGTTAAAGGGATATCTTCATCTAACATGGTTGTTATTACATCAACAAATGGTACTGCCGCAATAATACCTTTAAAAAGCTCAGGAGCCATATTCGATACAGCACCCATAAGTAATCCACCTGCGCTTCCTCCCATTGCAAATAGTTTATTTTTATCTACAAATTTTGATTCAATTAGAAATTTTCCACAATCTATAAAGTCAGTAAATGTATTTTTTTTGTTGAACATTTTTCCATCATCGTACCATTCTCTCCCTAAGTATTGACTTCCTCTTATATGAGCAATTGCGTATATAAACCCTCTATCTAAAAGGCTTAATCTTACAGAACTGAAATTAGGATTATTGGTAATTCCATATGAACCGTATGCATATAATAATAATGGATTGGAACCTTCAATATATTTGTCTTTTCTATACACTAATGATATTGGAACTTTTTTTCCATCTCTTGCATTTGCCCAAACTCTTTTGCTAGTATAATTTTCTTTATTAAACTCACCTAGTACTTCGTTTTCTTTAAGTACTTTTTTTTCTCTTGTTATCATATCATATTCAATAACTGATGATGGTGTTGTTAGTGATGAAAAATTATATTTAAGTTTATTTGTATTTATATTAGGATTATAACTTAAATACAATGAATATGTTTCTGTTTCAAAATCTATATAATGATTTTTTGAATCATTCCATGGTTTAATATTTATTCTTTTTAAACCATTATATCTTTCAATTAATATAAAAAATTTTTTAAAAACATCAATGTCCTCCAATAAAACGTCTTCTCTATGTGGAATAAAATCTTTCCAATATTCTTTTGAGGTTTTCTTATCATCACAAACCATAAGCTTAAAGTTGGTAGCGTTATCTTTATTAGTTCTCACATACCATTTGTCATTGAAATGAGTTATAGAATGTTCTAGCTCCTTTTCTCTTTTTTGAAAAATTTTATATTTTTTATTATGATCATTTGCATTGATAATTAAGTATTCATCCGAAAGAGTTGACTGAGAGGCAATTACTATATACTTGTTAGATTTTGTTTTATAGGAATAAACACTAAATGTTTCGTCTTCTTCAAAATATATTTCTTCATCATTTTTAATGTTAGTTCCTAAACTATGTTTCATAACTCTTTCTTCTCTTAAAGTTTCTATGTCTTTTTTGTCATAAAAAATTGCACTGTTATCATTTGTCCATGTTACACCACCAGTCGTATAAGGTATTTTGTCTTTGTACACTTCTCCCGTTTCTAAATTTTTAAAATAAATAGTATATAATCTTCTGCTTACAGTATCTACTCCATATGCTGCAATTTTATTATTAGGACTAACATCAATTCCTCCAATTCTAAAATAATCGTGTCCTTTAGACATCTTATTTTCATCAATTAATATCTCTTCATTCGCATCTAAATTTTCTTTTTTCCTACAGTAAATGGGATATTGTTTCCCAGTTTCATATCTAGTATAGTAGAAGTAACCATTTTCAAAATAAGGGACACTGCTATCGTCTTCTTTTATTCTAGATTTAATTTCTTCAAATAATTTTTTTTCAAGGCCTTGATAGTCTTTCATGTATTTATTTCTATATGAATTTTCAGCATTTAAATAATCAATAACTTTAGGATTATCTCTTTCTTTTAACCAATAATATTCATCAATTCTTTCATCATTATGAGTACTTAAAGAGGTATTTATTTTTTCAGCTTTAGGTTCTATCAATTTTGTATTTTTCATAGTGCACGAATTTAATATTAAGAATATTGCTATATAAGTTTTTTGCATCATTTAATTTAAATTTTGCATTTGTATAAGTTTTTTATACATCTCACTATTTTTGATAAGATCTTTATGATTTCCTATTCCAACAATTTTACCTTCATCAATTAGTATAATCTTATCAACATTAATTACGGTACTTAGTCGGTGTGCAATAATAATTGAAGTTCTATTTTCCATCACATTTTCAATTGCATTTTGTACAACTTTTTCTGACTCTGAATCAAGAGATGAAGTTGCTTCATCAAGAATTAATATAGGAGGATTTTTGTAGATAGCTCTAGCTATACATAATCTTTGTCTTTGCCCCCCTGAAAGTTTTAATCCTCTTTCACCAATTATAGTATCGAATTTATTTTCAAGTTTATTAATGAATTCATATGCATTTGCAATTTTTGCTGCATTAATAATTTTTTCCATATTAATATTTTTATTACCGAAAGTAATATTATTGGTTATTGTATCATGAAAAACAATTGACTCTTGTGTTACAACTCCCATCATTTTCCTTAGACTATAAGTGTCGTATGTGTTTATATTTTTTCCATCAATTTTAATTTCCCCTTTTTTTACTTTATAAAATTTTGATAGAAGATCAATAATTGTTGATTTGCCACTTCCTGATGGCCCTATGAGTGCTATTTTTTCACCTTTTTTAATGTTAAAATTGATTTTATCTAAAACTTCGTCAGTTTCATATGCAAATGAAACATTGTTAAAACTTATTTTAGATTCTAATTTTTCAATTTTTTGAGTTCCACCCTCGTCTTCTACTATTATTGTTTTGTCAATATATTCAAAAGTCCTGTCAGCAGACGCTAGTCCTCTCTGAATTGTATTAAAAGCATCGCTTATTGCTTTAGCGGGGTTTAATACTTGTGAAAAAATTATAATGAAAGCAATAAATTCTGAAGCTGAAATATCAGAAGATTTCTCTAACACCATGCTACCTCCAATTAATAGAATACCGGCTACTGTGGCTACTCCTAAAAATTCAGAAATAGGACTTGCTAACTCAAATCTTTTGTACATTGATAGGTTTTGTTTACCATAATCATTTACTTCTTCTTTGAATTTTTTATTAACAAACCAATTAGCAGTAAATAGTTTTATTATTCTGATTCCATCTAAGCTCTCACTTATTACATTGTTTATTCTTCCTAAAGCATTTTGACTATATGTAGCTTTAATTTTCAGGTGTTTTGCAATATATGATATAATAGCACCTGAAATTGGAATAAGAAATATTGTATATAAAGTAAGTTCAACAGATATGGTACTTAAAATAAAGAATAGACCTAATAATAGAGCAGGCTCTTTGAATAATACTCTAATGGAATTAATTACTGAATTTTCAATTTGTTGAATATCACTTGTAAGTCTTGAAACGAGATCTCCTTTTTTCTTATTTGTAAAAAAATTTATTTTAAATGCTAATATTTTATTAAATAATTGATTTCTTATATTAGTTACAATTTTTACTCTGATTTTAGCAATTATAATTGTCGATAAGTATCTAAAAAGGTTTGAAAAGAATACTGAAGCAACTATGATAATGCACACAAATTTTAGCGCCTCTTTTCTTCCTCCACTCTCAACTATTTTGTTGAAATTATTGTAAAAAATACTTTTGAAGTATTCCAAAGAAATTTGAAAATTTCCAATTTCTGTATAATTTAATGTAGTATGTTCATCTATTTGATTAAATAATACTTCTAGTAATGGTATGAGAATAGAGAAATTTATCATACTAAATACAATGTAAAAAACCGTAAATAATAGATATAAAGTTATATTTTTGCCAAAAGGCTTTGCATAGGATAGAATTCGGAAGTATGTCTTCATCCAGCTAAATTAAGAATAATATTTCACTCATTTTTTGTAAAAAAATAACATTTTGATAGCTTTGCAAACCTTTGTATAAAAAAGAGGTTTAAAAAATGAAGAAAGATATCCATCCAGATTATAAAGAAGTTGTGTTTCAGGACGTTCAGAGTGATTTTAAATTCTTGACACGCTCTACATTAACATCAGAAGAAAAAATTAAGTGGGAAGATGGAAAAGAGTATCCTTTGATAAAAGTAGAAGTAAGTTCTGCTTCTCATCCATTCTATACAGGAAAGAAAATTTTTGTAGATACTGCAGGTAGAGTTGAGAAATTTAATCGAAAATATAAGGCAAAAATCGCTGTTAAATCAACACCTAAAGAAAAAGTTGAAGTAAAAAAAGAAGAAACTCCAGTTGCAGAAACTCCAGTTGTAGAAACTCCAGTTGTAGAAACTCCAAAAGAAGAAGCTCCAGTTGCAGAAACTCCAGTTGTAGAAACTCCAGTTGCAGAAACTCCAAAAGAAGAAGCTCCAAAAGAAGAAACTCCAAAAGAAGAAACTCCAGTTGTAGAAACTCCAAAAGAAGAAGCTCCAGTTGCAGAAACTCCA